>JALSOY010000161.1 GCA_026986235.1 Caldifarciminota bacterium | reverse complement strand
GATGCCTCTCACTTAAAAAGTGAAGACTTTGACAACACCAAAAAGGGACTTGTATAATTAACCTGATGGTGTGTTTTTTGACCTTCCTTCAATCGAAAATCCCACACAAAAAGGAGGAATTATGGCAAAATTAAAGGAGGCCAAGTATATCTGGATGAATGGGGAACTCGTCCCCTGGAAGGATGCAAAGGTACATGTTTTAACCCATGCATTTCACTACGCATCAGGGGTTTTTGAGGGGATAAGGGCGTACAAAACCGAAAAGCTTGGCACCGCTGTCTTCAGACTGGACGAACATGTGGAAAGACTTTTCAATTCTGCAAAAATCTACCGCATGGAGATCCCCTTCTCGCAGGAGGAAGTAAAGAAGGCCATCATCGAAACCATCAGGGCCAACGAACATGAGGCCTGCTATATAAGGCCCATAGTCTATCGTGGATTTTATAATCTTGGAGTCAACCCATTCGAGTGTCCGGTGGAAATCGCCATCGCCACATGGGAATGGGGTAAGTACCTCGGTCCCGAAGCGCTCCTTAAAGGAGTTGATGTGATGGTCTCTTCCTGGAACAAATTTGGTCCCAACACCTTGCCAGCCATGGCAAAGGCAACGGCAAACTATGCCAATTCCCAGCTTGTAAAAATGGAGGCCGTTTTAAACGGATATGTTGAGGGAATCCTCCTCAATCCCGATGGCACCATCTCTGAAGGATCGGGTGAGAATCTTTTCATAGTTTACAAAAAGGTCGTTTACACACCACCACTGGCATCATCCATCCTTCCCGGTATAACAAGGGACACCGTGATCACCCTCCTCAAAGACCTCGGTTACGAAGTAAAGGAGCAGCCCATTCCAAGAGAGTTTCTGTACATAGCCGACGAAGTATTCTTTACAGGGACAGCTGCTGAAATCACACCCATAAGATCTGTCGATAAGATAAATGTCGGTAACGGAGAATTCCCTGTGGCGAGAGAAGTACAGAAAATGTTCTTCGACCTCGTCGATGGGAAGATCGAGAAATACCTTCACTGGTTGACACCCGTTTACGATTAGGGACACACTGTGGGAGTACACCTCCCACAGTGAATTTTTGACTTGAATTCAAAGGTATCCACGGATATAATGTAACCCACCTATGAAGAATCTCACCATTGCCATTGACGGCCCTGCTGCATCGGGTAAATCTACAACTGCGAAAATCCTGGCCCAAAAACTGGGTCTCACTCCTGTAGATACAGGTGCCATGTACAGGGCTATTACACTGAAGGTTTTAAGACTTGGAATTGACCCCGGCGATGAAGAGAAAGTCGTGGAAGTGGCGAAAGAAACGGAAATCTGGCAGAAATGCGTTGACGGTGTGCTCAAGACATACATGGATGGTGAGGATGTCTCAGAGGCCATCAGGAGCCCTGAAGTCTCCGAAAAAGTTTCCATAGTCGCCAGATACCCCGGAGTAAGAAAAGTCCTCGTGAAACTTCAGCGCAAACTCGCCGAAAAAGGTGGAGTCGTAGTGGAAGGGAGGGACATAGGAACCTTCGTACTCCCTGACGCTGACTTTAAAGTATTTATGAAGGCCTCTCTTGAAGAGAGAGTGAAAAGACGGGTCAAAGAGATGAAAGAAAAAGGAATAGAGGTTTCACCACAAAAAGTTAGAGAAGAACTTCAGATGAGGGACAGAATAGACTCAAGCAGGTCGTTTGCACCTCTTAAACCCGCAGACGATGCCTATGTCCTGGATACCACAGAACTGACTATCGACCAGCAGGTGCAGAAAATCATGGATGAGCTGAAGAGAAGGTTTGGTGACGATCCATGAAATGGGGATTTGCCTGGATTATCTTATACCACCTTTTTAAACTTCTTTTCGGTATGAGAGTGGAAGGTCAGAAAAATGTCAGGCGCAAAAAGAGGGTGATAATAGCTCCCAACCATATCTCTTCCTGGGACCCTCCCCTCGTTGGTATCGCTTCTCCCCGAGAACTTTACTTTCTTGCAAAGGAGGACCTGTTTATTCCCAACCCTCTGTTTGCCTGGCTCATAAGGTTTTACAACGCCATTCCCATTAAAAGACTATCAGGTGGCAAGGATGCATTGAAAAAGTCATTAAAACTTTTAAGGGAAGAAAAGGCTGTCGTAATTTTCCCGGAAGGAACGAGGAACAGAACAGAAAAGGACCTTTTGCCGTTCAAGGAGGGCGTGGCACTACTCTCTCTGAAAACAGATGCCCCTGTTGTGCCAACATACATAAAGGGGCCGAGAAAACCTTTCTGGACATGGATATTGAGAAAAGAGGAGTTAAAGGTTAAATTTGGTAGTCCCCTTCACCCATCACGGTTCAAGGGGAAGGACGGGATGAAATTGATGACCAGAGAGATAGAAAAATCCATAAGGAGGATGTTACAGGAAGCATGATTATAGAAATTGCAGAAGATGCTGGATTCTGCTACGGGGTTCAGCGGGCTTTGAACATGATAAACAGGGCGCTCGAGAGGGGAGAGACCTTCAATACCCTCGGACCCATTATTCACAATCCAGTGGTGGTTAAGGATCTTGAAAAAAAGGGGGTAAAGGCTGTAAACTCCCTTGACGAATCTGACAAAAAGACGATTTTTATCCGCACACACGGAGTTCCACCTGAGGTTATAGAGGAGGCAAAAAGCAAGGGTTTTAAGGTAATTGACGCTACATGCCCTATTGTCTATAATGCACAACTATCAGCGCGGAAACTTTACGAAGAGGGATACCTCGTAGTCATCGTGGGGAAAAAGGATCATCCTGAAGTTAAAGGAATAATGGGTCATGTTGACAACAGTGCGGTGGTTATCAACAGCCCGGACGAAGTTAAAAATTACAATTTTGAAGGAAAGAAAATTGGCGTCGTGGTTCAAACGACATCCAGGTTCGATGTTTTTGGAGACACGGTACGGGAGATTCTAAGAACCGCCAAAGAGGTCCGGGCAGTAAACACCCGTTGTTATGTGACAGAGAGAAGGCAGGAGATCACTGCCGAACTTGCAAAGAGGTCCGATGTAATGATAATTGTGGGCGGGAAAAACAGCTCCAATACCAGAAGGCTATTTGAAGTGAGCAAAATGCAGGGAACCAGAAGTTACCATGTGGAATCACCGGAAGAGCTGAAGAAGGAATGGTTTGAGGGTGTGGAAAGGGTGGGTATTACGGCAGGGGCATCTACACCACCCTGGATAGTCAATCAGGTGGCCGAGAAAATAAAATCTTTCACAAAGGAGGTTTAAGGATAGTATGAAGGATAAGGAAAGGGCAAATAATGTGGTGGAAGAGGTAAAAAACCAGAAAGGAGGTGATGACGCAGGATTCGTTGAGTTGTTGGAGAGTAGAATCAACCCTCCAAAAGAGGGTGACATAGTAAAGGGAACCATCGTAAAGGTACTGAAAGACGAAGTTTACATAGACATAGGGGCAAAATCTGAAGGAGTGGCACCGAGGTCCGAGTTCAAAGAAGAGGAACTCGTTCCCGGTAAAGAGGTCAATGTGTACATCGACGCCCTCGATGGCAGGGACGGAAGAACCATAGTTTCCAAGCACAAGGCAGATTTCCTCCTGGCCTGGGACAAGATCAAGGAGGCCTATCAGTCCAACATGACCGTGGAAGCAAAAGTCCTCAAAACCGTCAAAGGCGGCCTGATGGTCGAGGTGTTCGGCGTCAACGCCTTCCTCCCCGGCTCCCAGCTTGACATAACCAGGGTGAGAAACATCCCCTCCTTTGTTGGTAAAACCATCCCCGTAAAGGTCATCAAGATCAATAAGGCCCGTAAAAATATCGTCGTATCCAGACGGGAAGTGAAGCTCGAAGAGCAGGAGAAGCTCCGGCAGAAGCTCATGGAGATCCACCCCGGTGATGTTATTGAGGGTGTCGTTAAAAATGTTACCGAATTTGGAGCATTTGTTGACATTGGTGACATCGACGGTCTGATTTACATATCTGAACTCTCCTGGACAAAGATCGGACACCCATCAGAGGTCGTAAAGCCCGGTGATAAGGTCAGAGTAAAGGTCCTCGAGGTTGATCCAGAGAACTTCAAGGTCTCTCTCAGTCTGAAACTCCTCCAGCCCCATCCATGGGAGAAGGTCAGGGAAAAATATCCCGTGGGCTCCACGGTGAGGGGTACGGTCAAAAAGATAATAGACTACGGTATCTTTGTGGAACTTGAGCCAGGGATCGAAGGATTTGTTCACATCTCTGAGATGAAGTGGGGGAAACCCCCGAGACACCCATCCGAGATCGTGAAAGAGGGAGCAAGGGTTGATGTGGTGGTTCTCAATGTAGATGTCGAAAAGCAGAGGATCTCACTCGGTATGAAACAGGCACAACCAGATCCATGGGCTCTCATAGAAGAAAAATACCCCGTGGGCAGCGTCGTAAAAGGTGTCGTTAAAGACTTTGAAAACTATGGAGCTTACATCGAGCTCGAGGACGGTATCGAAGGATTTTTACATGTCGCTGACATCTCCTGGACCCAGAAGTTTGCAAGGCCCGAAGAGGCCCTGAGAAAGGGCCAGAAACTGAGACTCAAAGTATTAAAAATCGACAAGAAAAAGAGACTCCTCGATCTCGGCCTCAAGCACCTCTCTCCCAACCCCTGGGATGAGATCGAACAAAAAATTCCTCCTGGAACTCATCTAAAGGCACCTATCAAGCAGATAACTGATAAGGGCGTGATCGTTGAAGTGGACAAAGGATTAGACGGCTTTGTACCGCTGTCCCATCTTCAGAAAAAGGGTGATCCGGGGAAAAACTACCAGGTGGGCGATGAATTAAACCTTCAGGTTATGAAAATTGAAGCCAAAAGGAAGAGGATCCTCCTATCAGAAAGGGAATACTACAGGGCAAAGGAGAAAGAAGAGGTCGCAAGATATAGACCTGAACCTGCAAAGATCAATCTCGGTGAGATACTCAAAGCAGAGCTCGAGCGTATAGAAGAACTGAAGGTGGAAGAATCCCGGGAGGAAAAAGAAGAGGACTGACCGGCCAATTTGATTTAAAATAACTTTTAAGGAGGTCTATTATGCTTACATCTATGCTCCTTTTGGTTCAGTTTGCCGTTTCGCCGGTCAGTGCGGACTCTGTACTCACAAAATCCCTGTCCGCATTCCAGGCGCTCAGGGACTATCAGTGCACCCTCTACAGCCACATGACGAAGGGTAACAAAAAGGAGGATCGGGTTTACCTGTACAGGTTCATGAAACCACACTGGATCTACATGAAGGTCATTAAAGGTAGTAGCAAGGGAGCAGAAATAGTTTACAACCCCGAAACAGGTAAAATCAGAGCTCACAAAGGTGGCATCCTGTCAAAGATAAAACTTACACTCGACCCGACTGATAAAAAGGTCCTCTCCCTGAGGGGACACAGAGTTGACAGAACTGACTTTGGAACCATCCTCAACGCCTGGATCAGGGTGAGAGACAGGGTAAAAGTCGTGGAGTTCGGCGGCAGAGTCGATGGAATCGAATGCATCGTCCTCGAGGCAAAAGGTCTCGACCCTTCCCTCTGGAACGGAGCCGATAGGGCAAGACTTTACATAAGGACAGATAACTACCTGCCCTATGTGAGGGAAGAGTACGAAGGAGACAAACTCGTCCACAGAGCTATCTACAAAGATCTGAAAATCAATACGGGTCTTACAAAGGATGACTTTAAAATGTAATGCCCTTTCCTCACATCCTTAGACCTTTAGTATTTTCAATCTCCGTCATCATGATAGAGTGGGGAGTCTTCCCCACTCTTTTTCTTATTTTTGCAATCATATCTCTTGCGGGGTCAAAGTTTAAAAAGCGGTGCTTCACATGGAAATTTTCAAAAACTCTGGTCGCAATCTCCTCTTTGATCCTCACAGGCATGGTGCTGTCAGGCGTCGTAACAGGAACCTCCAACTCTCTCCGAAATCCCTACCTCCTGTTCCTCTACATTCCGTGGAGCCTGTTTCAGGAATTTGCGATTTTTTGCTTCATCTACGAGAATCTTGAGAAGATCCTTAAAGGGTTCACACTAAACATCTCCGTCGCTGTGATCTTTAGCCTGTTTCACCTCCCCAACAAATTTCTCGTTTCAGGTACCTTCTTCATGATCCTCTTTTTTACCAGTTATTACAAAAAACACAGGACGATTCTCCTTCCCGCCATTCTCCACTATATCTTTGCCATGGTTGCATTGATATTTGTTCCTGAAAGCATCACCCATGCCCTGAAGGTGGGAATAAATTGCTGCAGATAGCACCTTACCTCCTGCTGTTTTGGGGAAAGTACAGGGAGTTTATCTTTAAAAGGTACAGACCCTGCTACGGCTTTCTTTTCGTGCTTCCTCTCCTGTTGCCCTCTTTTGATACATTTATAAAGCTCACAATTTACTGTGGGATTATCACCGGTCTGGATCTCCTGGGACTGTGGAGACTAAACTTTCTTGCCTTCTGGCTTCCTGTGGAGTTTAACCTGATTCCTGCAAATGTATCTAAGGGAGAGTTTGCAGGATATTTCACAGCTGTATCACTTCTTGCCCACTATCTTGCAAGGTACAGGGATATTGACTTTTCAATCAAATCCCGTTACCGGGAAGTGCTGAAGGTTTATGTGATCCTCGCCTTGCTTCTTGTTCCTGCTGGTCTCATTACGGGTTTTATAAAGTTCAATCCTGTTATTGAAAGGGCGATTTCCTTACCCGGTATCTTTTTTGCTGTTGGATATCCGGAAGAGTTACTCTTCAGGGCCTTTCTTTTCAGGGTTTTGAAAGGGTATCTGAACAATTCCATCATCCTTTTAATATCGTCTTTGATATTTGGCCTTTCCCATTTTAATGGACCACACGGTGGAGTTCTTTATGTGGTATTTGCCACAGTTGCAGGTCTTGGCTACGGACATGTTTATCTGAAGACAGGAAGCGTTGCATCGGCAGCCTTTCTTCATACGCTGGTTGATTTCACCTGGACAGTCCTATTTGGAGGTTAACCTGGTCTTGAACAGTTGGTCATGGCGTGGTATAATCAAATTTAGAAATTCCCGGAGGTGATAGATAATGGACATTTTAAAGGGTACACAGAGGCTGAAAGTGGGACTGGCTGAGATGCTGAAGGGCGGGGTCATCATGGATGTGACGACCCCGGAGCAGGCGAAGATAGCCGAGGATGCTGGAGCTGTAGCCGTTATGGCGCTTGAAAGGGTCCCTGCTGACATCAGAAAGGAAGGGGGAGTGGCCAGAATGGCGGATCCTTCAATAATTGAAGCCATCATGGATGCTGTTACCATTCCCGTGATGGCAAAGGTGAGAATCGGCCACTTCGCCGAGGCTCAGATACTCGAGGAACTGGGAGTTGACTTTATCGACGAATCCGAGGTGCTCACACCGGCAGATGAGGAGCACCACATTGACAAACATGCCTTCAAAGTTCCTTTCGTATGTGGCGCACGGGACTTAGGTGAGGCCCTCAGAAGGATCGGTGAAGGAGCGGCAATGATCAGGACAAAAGGAGAAGCGGGGACGGGCAATGTTGTGGAAGCTGTAAGACACATGAGAAAAATAATGGGACAGATCAGGAGACTGACTGTACTGCCAGAGGAAGAGCTGATGACAGAGGCAAAGAAACTCGGTGCCCCTTACGAGCTCGTCAGGTGGGTTGCAGAGCACGGAAAGCTTCCAGTGCCGAACTTCGCTGCCGGTGGCATAGCGACTCCTGCAGATGCGGCCCTGATGATGCAGCTCGGCGCCGAATCCGTATTCGTCGGAAGTGGCATCTTCAAGTCATCGGATCCCGAAAGAATGGCAAAGGCGATCGTGGAAGCCGTTGCGTATTACGACAACCCCAGGGTCCTTGCAAGAATCAGCCGTGGCCTGGGCAAGGCCATGAAAGGCGTTGATGTAACAAAACTCTCCGAGGAAGAACTCCTCCAGACAAGAGGATGGTAAAATGGTGGTCGGTATTCTCTCCATACAGGGCGATTTTGAGGAACACAAGAAGGCTTTGAGTGAACTTGGAATTGACAGCATTTTCGTCAAATACCCCGAAGACCTATCTGGCATAGATGCACTCATCATACCGGGCGGCGAAAGCACGACGATCTCCCGACTGGTAAAGAAATGGGGCCTGCTCGAAGGTATCCAGAAGTTTGAAAAGCCGATTATGGGAACCTGCGCAGGGGCAATTCTGATGGCAGAATATGTTCTTAACGAATTCGACGAAGCCGAGGATATATCATTTCACCTCATGGACATTTCCGTTAAGCGCAATGCCTTCGGACGCCAGATCGAAAGTTTTGAAACAAAATTAAAGTTTCAAGGAAAGGAGTTCACAGGGGTTTTTATAAGGGCACCCAAAATTACCAGACACGGAGATGCCGTTAAAGTGCTTATCGAATACCAGTCCTCACCTGTAATGGTCCAGCAGGGGAACAAACTGGCACTGACATTTCATCCAGAACTTTCTCCTGATGCACTATTTATTTACGAATACTTCCTGAGCCTTACAGGGTGACTGCCGGGCCTTTATACGGGAGCCAGAGCATGGATATTGGAACATCTTACTTTGATTCAAGGGATCCCGAACATGTGGTAAGGGACCTCGAGAGGATGAAAAAGGATGGGCTCACCTTTGTCGTGCACACATTTTCCGAGCACGACGCCGAGTTCTACTTCGATACCATTAAAAAGCTGGTGAAGATGACTCACGACCTCGGGATGAAAGTTTACCTTGATCCCTGGGGTGTGGGTAAAATCTTCGGAGGTGAACCCTATTCCAGACTCGTAATGACACATGTGATGGGCAGACAGATGAGTGCAGACGAAAAACTTCTGCCCGCCATGTGCCCGAACTCACCTGAATTTATGGAATACATGAAAAAATGGGTTGAAATGGCAGCTGAAACAGGGGCCGACTACATCTTCTGGGATGAACCACACTTCCACAGAGATGGATGCTACTGTGACTACTGCATCCTGAAGTTTGACGATACCATTGGGGGAAGTATCTTTAGTGCCAGGGAGGATGTCAGGCGGGAATTTTTTGAGGATAGTCTCGTAGAACTCATGGACAGGCTGGTAAAGCTGGCTCACAGCAAGGGACTGAAAAATGCCCTGTGCCTCCTGCCCCGGGGAGACGAATCGTACTGGAGAAAATTTTATGAAATCAGGGAACTCGATATTATCGGGACTGATCCTTACTGGAGGGGTATGGAAGACGACGAGTTTAAAAAGTATTTCAATTATTACACCGAAAGAGTTGTCCGTCTTGGAAAGGAGTACGGCAAAGAGCCCCAGATATGGATCCAGGCATTTGATGTTAGAAGCGGTGAAGAGTGGCGAATAAGCTACGCAGTTAAAAAGGCCATGGACATGGGTGTTAAAAATTTTGCGAGCTGGAGCTTCAAGGGAACTCCGAACATGTCGAAGATAAGGAGCGACAACCCCGAACTCGTCTGGAAAACTTATATTGAAGCCTTCAAATGATAGCAGGAGCCGTTTTCACAGGTGGTCGCTCAAGAAGATTCGGCAGGGATAAGTGCATTGAAACCCTGAATGGCAGGTCTCTCGTTGAAATTGCCTATCTTAAACTCACGGAAGTGGTATCCGAAATTTACCTCGTCGGGAAAAACTACGGACTGGGTAAATTCATACCAGATCAGGAACCGTACAGGGGACCCCTCTTCGCTCTTTACGGCCTTTTAAAAAATCTAAAAGGCCACGAAGGAACAATAATTCTGCCATGCGATATGCCTCTTGTTCCGGTTGAACTCCTCAAATACATTACAGGACTTTCTCACAATTACGACATAGTGGTTCCTGAGTACCAGGGTATCTGGCAGCCTCTTGTGGCTTACTACAGTGTCAGGATAACGCCTACAGTTGAAGAGCTGATAAACGATGGACACCTTTCGATAAAAAGGTTACTCCAGAAGGATCTGAAGATCAGAATTCTAAACGAAGAACTCCGGGAGTTTGGAGACCCTTCAGAGTATTTTATAAACATCAACCGACCTGAAGATCTTAAGAGGTTGCTATCTAAGTAAATTTAACTGACAATCAGATTCCATAGAAAAACCACTCCGTCAAAAAGGGTGACCATCGTCTCTAAAGTCCCCGTTTGTCAAAGGGGGATTCTCAAAGTCCCCCTGGTGAAGGGGGATTTCTTCTCCAAATCCCCCTTGGAGAAGGGGGATACAGGGGGATTGAAAATTAAGCGGTTGACATCCCCCTTAGTCCCCCTTCTAAAGGAGGGGGACTTTGGTATCTCAAAATCCACCCTTTCCAAAGGGGGGATTTTGTTTAGTTTCGGGAGAAGTATCTTTCTATGATCTTTCTGGCGATGGGGGCGACGCTGCTACCGTGTTCTCCGTGCTCAACCACCACCGTTACAACGATTTCAGGATTACTGTAAGGAGCGAAGGCAGTGAAAAGTGCGTGATCCTTTCCGTGGGGATTCTGGGATGTTCCCGTTTTTCCAGCATAAATTACCCTTTCTGATCTGGAGGCAAAGGCCGTTCCTCCAGGTTCGTTAACAACGAGCCACATCCCCTTTTTAACAGTTTCAAAAAACTCCCTTTTCATATTCCACTTCAATGTGTCGATTCTGGGATTGCATTTCCCATCGCACTTTAGAAGGATGTGTGGAGCTGGCAGGAATCCCTCGTTTGCTATAATTCCGGTTAGAACTGCAATTTTAAGTGGAGTTACCAGGATCTCACCCTGTCCGATTGACAGGTTCAGGACATTTCCCGGTCCAAATCCGTTTTCCCCATATCTTGAGATATACCAGGTACTGTCGGGGGCGAAACTGGGTACCTCTCCAGGCATGTCGATCCCTGTTTTT
>JALSOY010000160.1 GCA_026986235.1 Caldifarciminota bacterium | reverse complement strand
TAAATACACGGAGCTGGATTTTTATCTGACTCCCACAGTTTATAAAACCAGGGCAGTGACTGTACATCCCAGGTACTTTGCAAAGGAGGAAATAGACGCTCCGGGGGTTCACAGCCTGAGTTTCCGGGAAGCCTATTATCTTCCGGGAACATTTGCTGATGTTCAGAGGGCTGTCCAGGCCCTTCCCGGTGTCACCGGACAGGATAACCTGAACACAATCGTCGTAAGAGGCGGGAACCCTGACGAAAATCTAATTGTGGTAGATAACATGGAGGTACCGAATCTGAACTTCCTCCCCCTGCTCGGCTCAAGTGGTGGAGGTATATGCATGTTTGATGAGTGGCTTATGGACGAGTTGAATTTTTACTATGGTATCATCCCCGTGAGATATGGAAATAAGATCTCTTCTGTCCTTGACATTAAGTTGAAACCCGGCAATCCCACCGATCATCATTTTGACATAGAGCCGGGAATTGGTGGTATTTCCTCTCATATTTCCGGACCCATAACTCACAGCACAACTTATAACCTCTCCGGGACTTTATCAGATGTAGCATGGCTGATAAGATGGTTAACTGAGAAATCGGCTGAAATAAAGGAGGCATTTAAAAGTACAGGTATTCCTCAGAAGGTCTTTCTCGCCTCACTCCAGGGTAAACTTAGGCTAAACAGGGGAAAATACATTTTTGACCTTGTTGGCCTGTCCGGTTATAACGATGTGAGAATTAATTACTTACCAAAGTTCAGCGATACTTTAGAAATCGTTAACAAAAATCTCACAGCAAATCTCGGTTTAAATGTTTACAGGTTGTTCCAGGACGGATACTTCCTTTTTCACCTCTCTCACAGTGGTACAAAATGGGACTGGAAATCCAGAAGTATCATAGAAAATGAGGTTGTGAACACCAACAAGTCCATTGACGGCGATAATAGAGTGAAATTTGAGCTCGTTTCTAAAAAACCCCTCAATTTTGAACTTGGGTGGGAACTTCACAGGCTGGATTTTAACTACAGGTTATGGTCAACTCCAGACAGCGTTTTTCATTACAGGTATGGGCCTGACGGCAGAATAATTTCAAAGGAGCTGGTAGATGTTAGAGACGAAAGTGTACAAAGGGGTCTTGTAAGTTACAGGACGGGAATGTATGCTTCCTCAAAACTTACTCTAAAAGGTTTCACTATAAATCCGGGGATTCGGTTTGATTACTTCGATTATACGAAAGCCAGGAGCTTTTCACCACGCATTCAGGTTTCACGGGAAATTACATGGTCGAAATGGTCAGGAGAGTTGGTTGCAGGTGCGGCGAGGGAATTCCAGTCTCCATCGGCAACCATTTTACTAACAGACACGGCAAATAAAAGGCTTGGTTTTTATTACGCAGACATCCTCACCGGGGGAGTACATTTACTTCCCCGCTCTGATCTTAAATTGTCATTGGAAGCCTATATAAAAAATTACCATAACTATCCAGTGAGAGAAGCCTATACGACGCCTGAACCCAACGACTGGAGCAGGGTTTATTTACCTCTGGGTAAGATAAAAAACAGGGGTGTTGAGGTTCTCCTGCAGAAAAAATTTTTCGCAAACACTTTTTTCAATCTCGCCTTCGCCTATATGTCGTCCAGAAAACTGGATCTTCGAACACGGAGGTGGGTGCCGGGGGATTACGATCAGAGATTTGTTACCGGGTTCCTATTGGGCTACAAGATCAGATTCAGAGAACACAGGTGGTATCAGAAAATGAAGAAGTCAAAAATTTACAGAATTTTAAAATGGATTCCTGTACTTAATTTGTTCACGGCGTTCATAGATGACGAGGTAGTGTACGGAATTGCCGTGAGGTACGCGGACGGAAGGCCTTACACTCCGATGACTTATTCAATGGAGTACAGAAGATGGTTACTTGACGAATCAACTCCGATGAATTCGGCGAGGTTGCCGGACTACTTTAGAGTTGATCTGAGATTTCACACAAACGGAGGGGTTGAAAAGATCTTTGGAAAAAGTTACCACACAGAGTCATTCATTGAATTTATTAATGTAACCAACCATGCCAATGTTTACGCATACTACTGGGATAACAGAGGGGCAAGAAGGATAAAAATATCACAGCTGCCATTTATGGTAAACTTCGGAGTAAGAATGAGGTTTTAAATCCCTCAAAATGGACAGGAGATTTACAGGTGGTATCCGGGGATAACAGATCCCTTACAGTTTTTCTCTTGCAGCCATTAAAATCTCTGTGGCAGGAAGCCCCCTCCTTGCAAAGTAGTTCCATACCTTTCTGATGGTCCTGTCGTCAGGATTATTACCGAGCAGTTTTATTGCCTTTTTCACTGCAAGCTCCATGACAAAACTCATGTTGTACTCAGATCTTATCGCCTGCTCTGCTATTTCAGGTGATATTCCGCGTTTTATGAGCTCTGACTTAATAACAGGTGGACCAAAAATTTTCTGCATCTTAAAACGAACAAAATCTCTTGCATACTCCTGGTCGTTCAGATATCCCCATTCCTTCAGTTTGTTAACTATTTCTGCAATTTCCTCATCATCCACTCCCCTTCTTTTTAATGCAACAACCACCTCCTGCTCCGTTCTCGGCCTCCTTGAAAGTAGAAATAAGGCGTACTCCGTCGGAGAGCGTTTCTTCATTCCAGATGCAGGACCTTTTTGAGATCCTTCAAAATGTCCTGGTAGCTAACCTTTCTCTCCTCCACTTTATCCATCTGCTCTTCCAGATACCGTGTAAATTCCTCACTGGTATAGACAGGATACCTGGTCGTCAGAAACCTGTAAACTTTGATTCCGAGAGGTGTAGGGAACAGATATCGCTTTTTCTCTACGACATACCTTCTGTCAAGCAGAGTCTGGACGATTTTGGCATAGGTGGAAGGTCTCCCAATACCCCTCTTTCTCATCTCCTCTATCAGACTTCCCTGAGTAAAAGGCACGGCAGACGGTATATAATCCAGTCTCTTCCCTTTAATCTCCAATTTTTCGGGCAACCTGAAAACCTTAACAGGTTCTATGAGATTGAAACCATCTTCGATTATCCGGGTGATGACTGTTTCCTCGTGGAGTGGTTTACCGTCAACTGCAACTTTTAGCGTAGAAGTTCTGACTTTGACACTTTTCATTTGAGAGGCAATAAACCTGTTCCAGATGACCCTGTAGAGCTTGAAGGCACTCCCGGGGTCCTGAAGTTCAATTTTTCCCTCTTTTACAAGAAATCTTACCTCCTCTGGTGGAAGTGGTCTTGTGGGTCTTATACACTCGTGAGCTCCACCCTCTCCCCATCTCCTGAGCCTCAGATACATTTCTCCGAAGTTTTCCCTGATGAATTCAGCAGCCACTTTGAAGCCGGCGTCAGAAACGCGAATTGAATCGGTTCTGTGATATGTTATAAGACCCTTTTCAAAAAGATCCTGGGCAACAGACATGGTCTTCGAAGCGGAAAATCCAAGCGTATCAGAGGCAACCTTCAACATTTCACCTGTGTTCAAAGGAGGAGCCGGTTTTAACTCTCTTTCCTCTGTTTCAACAACCTGAATATCAGCTCTTTCAATCTTTTTGAAAATTTCTTCGGGATTTTCCGCTTTAAAAGAAATACTGATTCCGTCAACTTCAACAGTGATAAGACCCACTTTCTTTTTTCTCTCCTCTTCTCTCTTGATAATCCAGCCGAGAACAGGGGTCTGGACGCGGCCCGCTGAGAGGGATTTGAGCCCAAAATACCTTTGAAGCTTTTGAGATAGAGAAAATCCCACCCACCTATCGGCAATTCTCCTCAGAATCTGGGCTTTAACCAGATCTTCGTTCACATCCCTCGGGTTCTCGATGGCCTCTCTAAAGGCCCTCGGTGTAACTTCGTGAAACTCGCCGCGGTAGATATTTTTGTTAAAGGGTAACAGGTTTAAAAAGATGTCCCAGGCAATTTTCTCGCCCTCAGAGTCTGGATCAGTGGCAACGAAGATTTCATTTACCTCCATGGAGAGATCCCTGAGTGACCTAATAATTCCCATCTTATCCTGGTCCGGTTTTCTCCCTGACCTGCAATAATTCTCCGTCGTCTGTTCACCGGTAGCAGAGCATCTCTTGATGGTGCCGTAAACCGGGATAAATCTACCGTTGTCTTCCACGACCCCATAGATGCCACCCTTTTCGACGAGATCCAGAACATGGCCAAGGGAGGCAACTATTACAAGGATTCTATCTCCGAGGTTAACCTCATAGGCCATTGATTCTCCGGCCCATCTTTTCTGGGGTCTTCCAAAAAAGTGGGCAATTGTCCTTGCCTTGTTGGGCGATTCGACAACTACAAGTGTGGACTTTACAAGATCACGCCTCTCCGCCTGAAGTTCTCCCTTCAAGATTTTTCTAACTCTTTCCCTGTCTTCATCTATTTCTATTAAAATTTGTTCAAGATCAACTCTTTCAAAGTCCTGGAACTCAAACTCAAAGCTGAAGTTTGATCTGAGTCTTCTCTCAAGGCTTCTTCTCGCCTTCTGGTTGTAAACCAGTGATACTGCAAGCCCCTTCGTCAGTCCCCCCGCAAAAAGCCTGGAAGTCCTGCCTGTGGCCTGGATGTAGGAAGTAGCATCACCCACAACGAAGTAAAGTCCCTCTTCCCTGTAAAGGAGAGAAATTTCATCTGAACCCTCAATTTTCCTCATCACTTCCGGATCCGTGATCTTCTCTTTAATAAACTCTTCTATCTCTTTGAGCTTTGCTCCCAATCCAGTAAACCTCTCAAGCTGGTCCTCTCTTACATTAAAATGCCTGCTCAGGAAGTCTGCGTATTCTTCAAGCCTCTCTCTTTCTTCAGGAAGGGCTATCCTGAGGGGATAGATAAATCTAATAAGATTTTTCGGAAGAGGAGAATCCACTTTTGCCTGAAAAAGGATCTTGGGAACTCCGAGGAAGACTGCATATCTGATCCGATCAGGCATATCGATCCCCCTCACGAGGGGATTTTGGTGGTGAGAGATGCCGATGAGAACCTTTACCTCTCCCTTTTTAAACCTTTCAAAGGCCTCTTTATCCTCGTATGTCAGTGCTCCCAGCCGATCTTTTACCTTTTCAACCCAGTCCTTACCGAGATCAGTCGAGACATAGACAAGCCCCCCATCCCCAAGTCTTTCAACAAGCTCAGAGAGTCTATTGAGACCCTCTTCAGGGGATTTTACATCAATTTTTGTGTCAACCACATTTCTCACGGTTGAAGAAGATTTTTGAACACTGAAACCGAGAAGATTCTGAAAAAGGATAACCCTTTTAGTTCTCGGCTGGACGGTAGCCGAGGAAATGACGAGAACTCCCCGGGGCTTTTTCCTGATCTTTAAATCTGGCTTAAAAAGGGCCCTTTTGATGTCTCTTTCACTGAATCCCAGGAGTCTCACGATAAAGTCCACATTTTTCGACGCCTTCAGAAGCGAATCGACATCATCAACGAAGATAAATCCGAAGTCGTGATTTTTTAAGAGATCAAAATTCTTATAAAGAAACATGTGGGTTGTGACGAGAATCTCAAAGTTGCCTGAGGCTATTTCATCCCTGTATTTCTTATTTCCCGAATAGGCAATCACTTTTTTCGTCGTTAATTTTTTGAGTTTCTCTTCCGCCTGTTTTACGAGTATTCTCGTTGGAACGATGATGTACGATCTTCCATCAATAAAAGACGCCATTGCAAGGCCAAATGTAGTCTTTCCCACACCTGTTGGTGCAAGTATTGCAAAGGAGTTACCAAGAATGACACGCCGTGCCCAGGTTTCCTGAAGTGCCCATGGCCCAAATCCAAGCTTTTCTTTGAAAAATTCAGTAAATCTGGCAGATTCACGGGATACAAAGCAGAAGTTTGAAAATCCTTTGAGGTTACCTGTATTTTCCAGATAACTACACGGATTTGTGCTCACATCGGGAAGACATCTCGAGCATGGCAATCCTTCTTTTAGTCTTTCAGAGCTTATATTTCCATAACAGTTTGGACACAGATCCTTAAAAATAGCCGTGGCCATGAGTGAATTTTAAAAGTTTACTCGAAAATGTTCAATAAATGCCTGAGGATGTGTTTTTTTAAAAAAGATCCCGTCAACCTGGATAGAGTCTGTAAAGTTCTTTCCTGCGTGACTCGTAATATGTGTTTTCAAGGCCCATAAATTCTGCAGCGGTAACGACTCTCTTACCAAGTTTATCTGCATGTTCAAATACATCCGTTATGTAACTTTTCCATTCCAGATCCCTTGTAAGGTGGTGATCAATCACAAGTGTACTCAGTCTTTCGACTTCAAGAATCTTCTTCAGGTTTTCCTTGGATTTTTCCAGAGATTCCCTGTCGTAGGCGTTTCCGAGGAGGTAAACCATGGGTCCGTCAACATAGACAATTTCGGGCTCGTTTCTAATTATGAATTCCACCTGATCCTGATGTACGGGACCCTGAACATCGGATGTGAAAAGAAAATTGCCATGATGATTTTGGACGAAGACTTCCGTAACAAACCCCAGCCTGCTGGTTATACCGTGGAACACAGGACCTGAGAACCTCAGCCTTACCCAATCAAGATCGAACTCCCTGCCGTCGGAAATTATAATCTTTTTCGCAATTTCACGGATATTTTTAAGAAGCACATAGGCTCTTTTGTGCTGGCTCCAGTTGATGTTTTTATCGGGATCCTTGAGAAACACCACCTTACCAGAAAAAACTTCGGGTTCCTTCAGGTTGAAATGGTCGAAGTGGTAGTGTGTAATTATCACAAATTCACAGCTTTTGAGAGTATTTTTTATCTTTTGCCAGTGTTTTTCACGGGTCTCTATTTCGATGGGATGAGGTTTCAGGCCAGATCTCCAGGGAGCAAGCGCTACTCCAGGGTCAATAAAGAGGCAACGGTCATCCTTACGGATGACCGTTGCCATCGACCTCGTTCCAAATGTCTCACCTGTTACAAACTCAACTATCAATGCCGTGATGTAACTTTGCCAGGTAAACCGTATTGTAAAGAAGCATTGCCACGGTCATGGGACCAACACCACCAGGAACGGGGGTTATCCACGACGCCACTTCTTTCGCACTTTCAAAGTGTACATCTCCTACAAGTTTTCCATCATCCCGCCTATTGATCCCAACATCTATTACCACCGCACCATCCTTTATATGCGATCCACTTATTATTTCAGGTTTTCCCACAGCTACAACAAGGACATCTGCATTCTTCGTGTAAAATTCAAGATTTTTCGTTCTGGAATGGCAAATCGTAACAGTTGCGTGCCTCGCAAGAAGGAGCTGTGCCACCGGTTTGCCAACGATTACACTTCTTCCTACAACAACGGCATTTTTACCCTTCAGTTCAAAGCCTATCTCGTCAATCATTCTCATTATACCGTTTGGCGTACACGGTATCACCGACGGAATTCCAGCGAGCAGTCTCCCGAGATTGTAAGGATGAAATCCATCAGCATCTTTATCCGGTGATATCGTCTCTATTACAGAGTCTTTTGAGATGTGCTCTGGTAAGGGCAACTGAACGAGAATCCCGTCAACTTCAGGATCATCGTTTAATCTTTTTACAAGTTCCAGGAGTTCCGATTCCTTTGTACTCTCAGGGAGTCTGATAGTCTCTGAGATTATGCCCACCTGAGATGCACTCTTCTCTTTATTCCTCACATAAACCTGAGAAGCCGGATCGTCCCCCACGAGAATAACTGTCAGCTTCGGCACAACACCCTTCTCCCTGAGCTTTTGAACCTCACTTTTTATTTCTTCTTTGACCTTCTTTGATATGCTCTTACCATCAATTATTTTTGCTGCCATATCGTTACTCCATATATTCAGAAATTTTATCTTCCCGCCAGGTCATTTTTAAAAATTCGGCAAGGATTTTTTTCGTCACCTCTCCAGGTTTCCCGTCAGATATCGTATGCTCGTCAACCTGGACCACGGGCATTATCTCCGCTCCGGTACCTGAGAGAAACACCTCATCTGCTTCTATCAGTTTGTCGTATGTGAATTTCTCTCCAATGTACTCAATACCCGTTTTTTCGCATATCTCCATTACGACTTTCAGCGTGATTCCAAAGAGGATGGACTCGTCTGTTTCGTGGCAATAGACTTTCCCTCTTTTCACCATCAGTATGTTTGAAGACGAACCCTCGGTTACGATACCTGTATCCTGATGGACAAAAATTGCCTCAAAGGCATCGTTTTCACGGGCATGTTGCTTGGCAAGCACATTCGGTAACAGGTTAACTGTTTTAATGTACGGATACTTCCATCTTATCTCAGGAAAAGAGACCACCTTCACGCCCTTTCTGTATCTTTCAGGTGGAGAAGAATGGGGTTCGAGTAGCATTATTAGAAATGTGGGGGTCGCATCTTCCGGAAAGGAGTGTTCTCTTGGGGCAACGCCCCGCGTCCATTCAATGTAAACTTCCACATCCTTCTGATCTGACATTTCGAGTAATTTAAAGACATTTTCCTTTATCTCATCTGCGGAGTAAACCACGGGCAGTTTTATCGCCTCTGCCGACTGAAAGAGCCTTTCAATGTGATCGTCAAGGCGGAAGAGATTCCCTTTGTAAGCACGGATAACCTCGTAGATTCCATCACCAAAGAGAAACCCACGGTCTTCTACACTTATCTTTGCCTCATTTTTTGGTATAAATTTTCCATTCAAGAAAACATAATTCATGACCGTCACTCTCCCTTTAAAAATTCGTAAGCGACCGCAACATGCAGGGCAGTTCCATACGGAAGTGCTTCCTCGTCAATGGTGAATTTGGGGGAGTGAAGACCGTGAACCGCCCCTATGGCCTCGTTTCTTACGCCGAGTCTCAAAAAGGCGCCAAAAGGAACCTTTTCCAGATAGAAAGAGAAGTCCTCAGATCCGAGGGTGGGGGGAAGTTCCTCCCTTTTTTTAAAAATCCCGGCTTTATCCATAACTGAAGCCACAAAATCGACGAATTCCGGCGAGTTGTAAACCACTTTTGTTGTATTTTTGTAATCGATCTCAGATTTTGCGCCAAAACTTTCCGGCACCTTTGTAACAATACTTTTGAAGAGTCTCTCGATCTTCTTTCTGGTATCCTCGTTGAGTGTTCTTATTGTTCCACCAAATGTTGCTTCCTCGGGTATGATGTTTCCTGCAGTTCCTGCATGTATGGTGGTCACACTCAAAACAACTGAATCCAGGGGATTGACTGTTCTTCCCACGATGGAATTCAACGAAGAAACTGTGTGAACGAGTGCATTGACAGGATCAATTGTATTGTGTGGATAGGCGCCATGACCTCCCCTTCCTTTTATTTTTACACTGAAGAAGTCGGAGGAGGCCATTGCCGGCCCCTTCGTATAGCCAATTGAACCTGCATCACTGTAAGGCCAGACATGGATCCCCATGATGGCATCCGGCCTGGGATCCTCAAGTGCCCCTGCTTTTATCAGCTGCAGTGCCCCGGCCGCCTTCTCCTCAGCCGGCTGAAAGAGTAATTTTACTGTTCCGTGTAGTTTTTCCCTGTTTTCCTGAAGGATTCTTGCAGCCACCAACAGCATGGCCGTGTGAGCATCGTGCCCACAGGCATGCATGATGCCCTCCCGCCTGGAAGAGTAGGGGAGGCCTGTCTCTTCCTTTACAGGAAGGGCATCTATATCCGCGCGAAGAGCTATCGTTTTACCTCTCTTACCTTCAATCAATCCAACTGCTCCGGTGGGAGTTGGTCTGAGAACTTCAATTCCGTGTGACTTCAGATAGGATGTTATGATCTCCGTGGTTTCCCTCTCTTCGAACGAAAGCTCGGGATTTTCGTGTATTTGCCTGCGTAATGAGATGATCTCCTCTTTGAGCTCAAAAACTCTTTTCATGAGTTCATTCATTTTTGCCTCCTTCAAATTTAAGGTCAATAACCCGAAGTTCGTACTTCGGATTTCTTGCCCATTCGTCCCGCGTCAGGGTAAATACCACATTTACCTTAGAAAGGGGTCTTACCTTTTCGATAAGATCCGCCTTTCTCGGGGCAAAAGCGAATATGTGGGCGTTGTTCTTCCTTATTGCAAACTTCAGATGATTCTCACCCACAACCCTGGGCTCGCCCACGATTTCTGCGTTTTTTACACAGAATACAGGCCTCGGATTTCCCTGTCCGAACGGCATAAGCTTTTCGTACGCATCGAAAAACTCCTCGTTCAGGTCTGTTATTTCCACCTCAGAATCTATGTGAACTTCCGGAATCAGATCGTTCTTTGAGATCATGGATCTTGCGACCTCGTTAATTCTCCTCCTGAGGCTCTCGATGTTGGACGGGTCTATTTTGAAACCTGCGGCGTACTTATGCCCTCCAAATGCCTGAAAGAGGTCTTCAACCTGTTTCATTGCATCAAAGAGGTGAAAGGATGGGATGCTCCGGCCCGATCCCTTTGCCGTATCCCCGTTAACACTTATCATCAATGTAGGCCTGTAATAATCTTCAACGAGTTTTGATGCAACTATACCAATTACACCTTCGTGCCAGTGAGGGCTTCCGAGGACAAGTACCCAGTCATCAAGCATGTTGAGTTCCTGGACCAGTGCTTTTGCCTCCTGGTAAATTTTACCCTCTATCTGCTGCCTTTTCCTGTTTTCCTCGTTCAGCTCCCTTGCAAGCTCGGAGGCCTCCTTACCGTCAGTTGTAACGAGCAGTCTGTATGCCTTCTGGGCGTGTGAAAGCCTGCCAGCGGCGTTTAATCTCGGGGCCATAACGAAGGAGATGTGCCATGTCCTGATTTCTCCGTTCAACCTTGCGACCTTTTTTAAAGCGTTTATTCCTGCCTTTACGCTTTTGTTCAGGGTAATAAGGCCAAATTTCACAAGAATCCTGTTCTCATCA
>JALSOY010000159.1 GCA_026986235.1 Caldifarciminota bacterium | reverse complement strand
GCTTGAGAGCAGAAAGGCCGGTAGAAGGGGAATTCTACTTTCAGGTATTCCCGGTATTCCGCCGGCTGAAGTCGTTATCGTCGGGGCAGGAACCCTTGGATTCTGTGCGGCCAAGGCGTTTTCAGGTATCGGAGCAAGTGTTTACATTGTTGACAGGGACATAGATAAGCTCGAGAGGGTCGAATCTATGCTCGGTGGCCGTGTGGTAACCATGCTTTACAACAAGAGGAATCTGGAAAAACTTCTCCAGTTTGCCGATGTGGTTATATGTGCTGTTCTGGTTCCAGGAGCGAGGACACCGATCCTTATATCCCGCGACATGGTAAGGAACATGAAGAAAGGTGCCGTTCTTATAGATTTTTCCATCGATCAGGGCGGCTGTTCCGAGACCACGAGACTGACCCCCGGTGAGGATTTCGTTTACGAAGACGAGGGTGTTATACACTTCGCCGTTCCCAATGTCCCATCAAGAGTTGCAAGAACCGCGACACATGCTCTGACCAATGCAATTTTGCCCTATTTGAAACAGATGATAGAGCTCGGTGTGGATAAAGCCCTGCTGGAAAATCCGGATCTGAGAAATGGAGTTTACACATACAGGGGCTATGTTACGAATAAGAACATTGCGCGGGAGAATGTAGAGTACAGGGAGCTTGAGGAGCTATTGAAGGGGGTTGAGTAAAATGTCCTGGTATGACGATTACAGAAAAAAGTTAACAACGCCTGAAGAGGCGGTTTCTCTTGTTAAAAGTGGAGACAGGGTGTACCTGAGCGGAAATGCAGCCGCTCCCTATGTGTTGATGAAGGCCCTTGCCGAGAGGAAGGACGAACTACAGAATGTGGAGCTCGTCCATGTGTTGCTTCTGGGAGACGATCCCCTTTCAAAACCCGGTATGGAGGGCCATTTCAGGCACAACTCCCTGTTTGTTGGATCTGCTGACAGGAAAGCAGTAAACGAAGGCCGGGCTGATTATGTCCCCATTCACCTCCACGAGATTCCGAGGCTTTTCTATCGAAAGCTTCTTCCCATTGATGTTGCCATTATCCAGGTTTCACCACCGGATGAGCACGGCTTTATGAGCTATGGAGTTGAGGTTCTCGCAACCAAGGCAGCAGTTGAAACGGCGAGGATCGTCATAGCACAGGTGAACGATAAGATGCCCAGGACCCTGGGAGACTCATTTGTCCATGTCTCAAGGGTGGCAAAGATCGTTGAAGTTAGTGAGAACCTGCCTGAACTTGAGAGGAAACCCGCCACTGATGTTGAAAAGAAAATTGCAGAGTACATAGCAGATCTTATTGAAGACGGTTCCACACTCCAGCTCGGAATCGGTGGTATTCCGGATGCCGTGCTGGAACTTTTGAGCGGTGTAAAAAGGGACATCGGTATCCATACAGAAATGGTATCTGATGGTGTGATGGAGGGGATTGAATCCGGAATGATAACCGGGGCGAGAAAAACCCTCCATATGGGCAAGGTCATAGCCACATTTATACTCGGATCCAGAAAGCTATACGAGTTTGTACACGACAACCCCATATTTGAGATGCACCCGGTTGATTACACCAACGATCCATTTGTTATTGCACAGAACGATAACATGATTGCCATTAACTCTGCCCTTGAGGTTGATCTGACAGGACAGGTCTGCTCGGATTCCATAGGCACTTACATCTACAGTGGTTTTGGTGGCCAGGTTGACTTTATAAGGGGAGCGGGAGCTGCGAAGAACGGAAAGCCCATTATAGCTTTACCGTCCACGGCAAAAGGAGGCACTATTTCAAGAATTGTTCCCGTCCTGAAGCAGGGTGCCGGAGTGGTTACGACAAGAGCTGATGTACATTATGTGGTGACCGAGTACGGAGTGGCTTTTCTACACGGGAAAAATCTAAAAGAGAGGGCAAAAGAACTTATAAAAATTGCCCACCCGGATTTCAGAGAAGAGCTTGAGAGGGCGGCAAAAGAGAGGAAACTGCTTTAAGAGTCTTCTCGGGGCGTAAAGACTTTGCGTACTTCAGATCCCCGTAGATCTTGAGAGGAGGGGTGGTGATGGGTATAATTGAATCAAAAGGAGGCTTTGGAATGAGAGGTTTTGTTATAAGGTGGTTACTCTCAGCCGTGGCTCTTGCCGTTACGGCCTGGATTATCAAGGGAATTGAGATTCACGGAATATTCTCACTTCTCATTGCGACCCTCGTTCTCGGGATTCTTAATGCAATCATAAGACCCATCCTGATCCTTCTGACGCTCCCGATAAACATTCTGACACTGGGACTTTTTACATTTGTGGTTAACGCAATAATGCTCCTTATTACTGCAAGTGTTGTGGAGGGTTTTGAGATCCACGGTTTCTGGTCTGCTTTCGTTGGGGCGATCTTTCTTTCCATCATAAGTACCATCCTGACCTATATCGTCTCAGACAGTGGAAAGTTTGAAATAATAGTCGTAAAGAAATGAAAGTGGCCCTTGCCCTTGGAGGTGGTTCTGTTCGCGGATTTGCCCACCTGGGAGTTATCGAGGCTCTGAAGAAAAATGGTATAGAGTTTGATTTTATCGTGGGAACGAGTGCAGGAGGTATTGTGGGAAGTCTATATGCGTGGAAAGGCGATGTTGACGAGTGCTTCAGAATACTTGAGGATGCTGCAAAATCAGAGGTCGTCAGGGAGATGCGTCTTCAAAGCTATAAAGTTAACCCTGCTCATG
>JALSOY010000158.1 GCA_026986235.1 Caldifarciminota bacterium | reverse complement strand
TTCTTATTTTCTTCAAAACGGCAATGAGGGAATGCTAATTGACCCCGGTTTATTCTACGATGAAATAATGGAAAGGATAAAACTTCTCTGGCCAGACATAAAACTCAGATATGTGGTTTTCCCGTCCATAAACTTCGAGCATTATCCGGTAGTATGGGACATCCTTAACGATACTTCTCGTGAGGGGACCACCATAATCGTTCACAAGATCCACGAAAAATACCTCTCCCCCATTGATTCTGCCAGACGAATAACATTTTTATCCGGAGGTGAGTTTAAATTTGGAAATTCGCGCCTGGAATTCATTCCGGTAGATATAGTTAACTTCCCTGGAACCCTGTTTATTAAGATCAACGGTGCACTCTTGACCGGCCCTGTTTTCAGTGCCTTTCACGAAAAGGGCGGAATTTTTGCTTCCTCAAAGGACTACCTGAAAAAAGTTGCAGAGTTTCACAGAGGTTACAGCATCACCCCCGAATTACTGCAGAAATCACTTGAGATTTTAAAGAGAACAAAACCTCAGATGGTGTGCCCCTCGTCAGGCCTGATTATCAGGGAAGGTATGGTTAGAGAGCTTATCAACTTTTTCTCAAAAGTGGAGAGGGAGGACACCGAAGAGGTCACGAAGGATGCCTTCGAGATCATTTCAGGCCGCCTGAGCCTGAGAGATGCTTTGCCGGAACTCTTAAAACTTTTCAAAAAGAGAAAATTCGGAATAAAAGACATCGCAATTTTCACATCCGCTGTTTCTCCGGTTCTCATAACATCTGATGGAAAATTGAAGGAATTTCAAGAATTTGATGTCGATCCCGGACTTTTCGAGGTCGAAAACCCGGGTAGTTTTCACAGCCAATTCCTCGAAGATCACCTGAAAAAGGGGAATTTCTATCTTTTCCCGGTAAAAAGGGGTAAAAAGGTTCCCGGCATCCTGATAGTTTCATTTGAAGAGACACCTGAGAAAGAGAAACTTGAGGTTCTGAATCAGCTCATCCCCTATCTCACCGTTGCGCTTGAGAGAGAAAATCTTTACATCAGGCTTCTTGTGGAGGCAAGAAAGTACAGAGAGCAATCCTTCCGGGATTCCCTTACAGGCCTTTTTAACAAAAACTTTATGTTTCAGGCTGAAAGGATAGCCATCGGTACACTGGAGCGCACGGGTAAGCCTTTCTGCGTCGTTATGATGGATATTGACGATTTTAAAAAGATTAACGATACCTACGGCCATCTTACCGGCGATGTAGTACTGGAAACCATAGGTCACATTTTGCAGAAGAAATCGAGAAAGATTGACATCGTTTTGAGATTCGGGGGAGAGGAGTTCCTTGCAATTCTACCATCTACCGATACAAAAGGAGGTCTCGTCTACTCGGAGAAGATAAGGCGTCTTGTAAACGAAAAGGTATTTAAAACGAAGACGGGAAATTTCAGAGTAACACTGAGCGCAGGAATCGCAAGCTCAGAACAACTTGGTAACAGGAGAATAGAGGACATTGACGAAATTATCAAAATGGCCGATGAGGCCCTTTACCTTGCCAAGAAAGAGGGAAAAAACAGGTCCGTGATCTATGAGGGCACTACTTTTTGATATAGACGGGACATTGATCCATACAGGTGGAGCAGGAGCGAGGGCCCTCGACAGGGCTTTCAAGTACATGTTTGGTATCGATCGGGCGATGGAGGAAATAAATCCACACGGGAAGACGGATCCCGAGATCGTCAGGGAGATTTTTGTAAGGAAGTTGAATCGCCAGCCGGATCCTTCAGAGATGAGACTTGCCCTCTTCTTCTATGTTTATTTCCTCAAGCACGAGGTTGATTACTCTCTCAAATTCAGGGTACTGCCCGGCGTAAAAAGGCTTTTGAGGGAGCTAAAAAGTAGAAACGGTTTTTTGCCCGGACTTGCCACAGGAAATGTCAGGCACGGGGCAAGGGTAAAGCTTTCAAGGCCTGGTCTCTGGAGCTATTTTCTCTTTGGAGGTTTTGGATCCGATTCCGAAAACAGGGTAAAGATACTGAAGAAGGCCGTTGAGCGGGCAGAGGAACTCTCGGGTGCGACGGTAAAACCCATCGTGATAGGTGATACTCCCCGGGATGTCCTGGCTGCTCACAGTGCAGGTATTCCGGTTCTCGCAGTTGCAACTTCAAGGTATTCCAGGGAAGACCTGAAAAGAGCTGGAGCTGATTACATTCTTGAGGATCTGAGTAATCTTTCAGAGGTATTGGAGATTTTTGAAAGTTATTGAGCGGAGGCTGGCAGAGACACATGTGTCTCTGCCAGCCTCCGCTCTAAATCCTGATCTCTGCTCCCAGGAGCTTTACAAACTCAGAAAGCCACCTGGGATGCGCCGGCCACGCCTGCGCAGTCACAAGATTACCGTCAACGAGTGCATCAAACAGACCTGTGTCAACCCACTCGGCTCCCGCATTCACAAGATCCGGCCCCACTGCAGGATATGAAGTTACCTTCCTCCCCTCCAGAACCCTCGCCGCAGCAAGAATCTGTGGTCCGTGGCAGATGGCTGCAATGGGCTTGTTTTCGTCCGCAAAGTGCTTGACGATCTCTATAACCCTCTGATTGAGCCTTATGTACTCAGGTGCCCTGCCTCCCGGTATGACAAGGGCGTCGTAGTCCGAAGGATCTATTGAGTCAAAATCGGCATTCAGTGTGAAGTTGTGACCTCTCTTTTCACTGTATGTCTGATCCCCCTCAAAATCG
>JALSOY010000157.1 GCA_026986235.1 Caldifarciminota bacterium | reverse complement strand
AGGTGATTATAATCTACCAGAGTCCCCCCTGGAGAAGGTGGATCCTTTCTCCCAAAATCCCCCTTGGAGTAGGGAGACCATCGTCTCCTAAAATCCCCCTTGGTGAAGGGGGATACAGGGGGATTGAAAATTAAGTGGTAGTCATCCCCCTTAGGACCCTTTCCGAAGAAGGGGGATCATGGTCTCCACCCCTGGTGGAGGGGGATTGAATTCCGGGCGGTTCCCCTTTACTAACATTTTCCCGAAAAGTATAATTTCCACATGACAGATGTGGTCAATAAAATCACGATAAATATCTGGCAGGAAGGTGAAAACTTTAGAGTAAAGGTCAATGATGATCTACCTACAAACTTCAACTTCCCTGAACCCTACTGGAGCGAGTTTAAAAGGAGTTTAAAAGTCAGACCTGAAATCTCACATCTTTTTGGACACAGAATCTTTGAAATGGTATTTTCCACACCGGAAAGGCTAAAGATTTTCGAAAAATTCACCTCCTCTGACCACCTGCTCGTCAGGGTCGTAAGCTCCAATCCCGAAGTCCATTCAATCCCCTGGGAACTTTTGAATCCACGCCCGCAGAGTAATGCCTTCCTTTTCATCTCAGGAAAAGCTTCAATCGTCAGGGTCGATCCCTCTGCACCATCCGCTTATACACCGCCTCTGGAACTGCCCATTAAAATGCTCGTCATCGTCTCCCTCCCTTTAGAAGTTTACGAAGAGCATCCCATAGATCCTTTAAAGGAAATTGAAATTCTCCGAAGAGCCCTTGAAAAATACACAGCCTCAGGAGTCCTGAAAATAGATATAGAACTTGAGGCCAATGAGGCAAAAATCAAAGAAAGATTTGCCAGAGGGAATTACCACATCGTCCACTATATCGGACACGGAGCAAAAGGAAGAAAACTTCTAATTGAAGATGCCAGAGACTACCACAGAGCACACCTCGTTGACGGTTTCGAATTCGCCGAAATCTTCGGGAATCTGAAAACCGGTATGGTGGTCTTAAATGCGTGTGAGACAGGCGCCTCAGATTTCCAGGCTTTTTCCTCCTCCGCCTTCTACCTCCATAAAAAAGGGATACCCATTGTTATTGCACACCAGACCACTGTGAGTGATCTGGATGCCATTGAGACAACAAAAAAACTATATGAATCCATCTTTGAGCCCACACATCCCTTCTCTGCACTCGATAACGCAAGATTGTACATCTCCTCCAGAGGCGGAGAGTGGTGGAATCCCGTTCTCTATCTCGGTAAAGAAGAACATGTTTTCAAAGACATTTCTAATAGAATACCCACCGAACGGGAAAAGAAGGTATTCACAGGCCTCGGCCTGTACTCCTCCGGTAAACCCTTCGTTTACAGATTTGTCCCTATAAGAAAGGTAATCCATCATCTCCAGGAGGCCCACATCGTCGTTTTACATGGAATAGGTGGCTCCGGGAAAAGCTACATCGCAGATTACATCGCTCACATACTGAAAACATCTTTTAACCATGTAATAGCCGTGAAACTGCCTGATGAAGAAATAAAAACTCCCTATGACCTCCTGGAATTCCTGATGACAGAATGCCTTGAAGCCGGGACTCTTAATTACGAAGACTTCCTGCCACTGAAAGAGAAAGTTGAGTCAATGAAAAATAAATTACCTGACATCGCCCCTGTAACTGTGTTTAATGAGTTTCTTAAAAAATTAAAATATCCCTCCATCCTCCTCATCCTCGACGACTTTGAATTCCTGCTCAAGAGTGATGGCTCTTTAACTTCACCAGCCTGGAAAAATCTACTCAAAAAAATCAACAGTGGCGATATCCCCTTAAAAGTCATTATTACGACAAGACTTTCACTCTACTTCACATCCCGTGAACCTCTCAGACCTGTTGTCGAAATTGAAACCTTCACGGACAGGGAGTTCACCTACTTCCTTAACCAGATTGAAGATGAAAAAGTCGTAAATGGGCTAAAAATTAGAAGCCTCGAGCTGATCAAATACGACTTCCATCCCCTCTACACTGGAATACTGGCAAATGACCCCTCCCTTGAGCCAGAAGAAGTTTTTAAAGACCCTGAAATGGACAGAGTAATGGAATTCTACTCGCATTACTTCCTGAAGGATAAAGGTCTCTCAAATTTGTTCCTGATTGAGCCGACCTCCGGATTTCAAACTGTTATCAGTAAAAAATTGCTGAATACACTCCTTCCCCAATTCCCCGAATTGAGGAGCCTTCTGGTTGACAGACTCAAAATACTCTCAGGACACAAGTCAGGCTACAGAATCTACGGCATCATCCTTGACGCAGTGAGAAAAAGACTGAAAATAGATATTCCTGAATCCCTAAAAGATAAACTCCTTGAATTTACACCAGAGCGTACAGGAGACGCACTGGTCGTCATAAGAATCCTTGAAAAACTGGACGGTGATGATGTGAAACTGAAACTATTTGAGCTCTACAACGCCCTTGGTTCGGACTTTCGGGAAAGCGGGAATCTCACAATGGCAGATGCGATGGTGAGACATGCAAAAGAGATAGCGAATTCCATTAAGAATAAACTGCCTGAAGAAAAATTGGCCATATATTACAATAATCTTGCAACGATATTGCAGGATAAGGGGGAATATGATGGAGCTGAAGAAAATGTAAGAAAGGCAATTGAAATTGGTGAAAAAATTTATGGTGAATACCACCCAAATCTCGCTACATGGTACAATAATCTTGCAAC
>JALSOY010000156.1 GCA_026986235.1 Caldifarciminota bacterium | reverse complement strand
ATTCACCGAATGCAGAAAAGACAGAGAGAACTCGATTTTTCGGATGCGGAGTATAGTGTGCTTATGGAACTTGAAAGACGCTTTAAGTCACAGAAAAACTGGCCTGATGAGGTGAGGCAACTATTTGAACGTCTCAGGCCTTACATGCTTGAGGGATGGATAACCCAGGGGGCGTTGCGGAAGTCGGTGGAGCGTGAACTCAGGAGATTTGCGAGAAAGCTGAGAATAGAGTTTGGCCTTTCTATGGAGGAGATGGACCTTCTTTATACCAGCCTGTGGGAACGGGTGAAGTATTACGGGGTGATGAGGGGAGTGTGATGATGGCACAGATTGTAAAAAGAGGTAACTTCAAAGGGATACCATACACGGTGGTTTTCAGACCGGTGAAGTATGCGAGGCTTGAGTTTTTGACTGGGGAGTTGAGGATAATTCTGCCTTATGGCATGGGGGTCAAGGAAATTCTCAAGAGGAAGGAGAGGTGGATCAGAAAAAAGTATCAGATGATTCAGAATTCTCTCGTTGAGGCGGAAAATCTCCCTATCGAAAACCGTTCACGCAGAGAGCTGAAAGAGCTGGTAGTTCAATACATTGAGGAGGCGGAACGGTCTTTTGGCGTGAAGGTCAGGAAGGTTCAGATCCGCAGAATGCGAACCAAGTGGGGGAGCTGTTCGAGCAGGGGGACGGTGACCATAAATTCCCTCGCCCGCTTCCTCCCCGATGAAATAGTCCGTTACCTCGTGTTCCATGAGGTTAACCATCTAAAGTTCTGGCGGCACGACCGCTTTTTCTGGAAGAGTCTTGAGAGGTTTTTTGAAAATCCCGAAAAGATGGAGGATGTCCTGTTATCCTACTGGTTTCGCATTGGAAGTAAAAGTTTTTAGGTAGATAAATGGACTTTTCAATTGATGCCTGATCGCAGAGAGATGTTTTCTGATGATCGCGGATCTTTTGAATAGTTTCCGGAAATGTATTCAAGCCCGCTGGCTTGCCATTTTTTTGCGCTGAAGTATACTTTGAATCACAAAGTAAAGGAGAACATGTAGAATGCAGTGTTTTGTGGCGGTGGGGACGCCTCTGGCACTATTCTTGTGGTTTACCATCGCATACTTTTCTGGACTTGATGTAAATAACCCGTACCTCGCTGAAGTTCTTGTAAGTTTCAACATACTTCTGTGGGCGACCATCTCATAGAATTATTAGAAGACAGCCTTTTATCATAATCACTCTTGGTAATCAGGGCTGTTGATAGGTCGAAGTTAGGGATTTAAACCTTAAAGCATGAAGGAGAGTAAGTTTCTTAGGGTTGCAAAAGATGCCGCACTCAGGGCCGGCGAGATAATTAAACCAGAACTCGGTAAAATCCACAGGTACAGAGAGAAGGGAGAAAACGACTTTGTAACTGAGATTGATATACGTTCTGAAGAGATAATAAAAAATGTCATTTTGAGCCATTTCCCCGATCATGAAATACTCACGGAAGAAACAGGAGCATCAGGAAGATCCAACTACAGGTGGATAGTTGATCCGCTGGATGGTACAAAAAATTTTATACATGGATTCCCATACGTTGCTGTGTCCATTGCGTTACAGGTGGACGGTACTCTCAAGGTAGGTGTAATTCTTGATGTTGGCCACGATGATCTCTACTGGGCTGAAAGAGGTTCAGGTGCGTTCAAAAACAGTGAGAGAATCAGCGTCTCGCAGGAAAGAGAACTTTTAAAGTCCATGGTCGCCACGGGATTCCCCTTTAGGAAGAAGGAATTTCTGGATATCTATCTTCGGTTGTTCAGGGAAATATTTCTCCGTTCCTCCGCTGTTAGAAGAGTGGGTGCTGCGGCTCTTGATCTCGCTCTCGTGGCTTCAGGAGTGTTTGATGGATTTTTCGAGTTTTTCCTATCTCCATGGGATATTGCGGCCGGGGTTGTGATTATCAGGGAGGCTGGTGGAAAGGTTAAGTCAATGTTTGGTGAGGATGAACTTTCAGGGAACATCATTGCGTCAAATCCATACATTTTTGAAAACCTCAAAAAAATTGTTGAAGAAGTCGTCAAGGGGAATGAATTAATTTAATTTGTTTGCGAGTAGGAAAAGTTATTTTAAAATCACATAAATTAAATTACGCGATTGTGGCGTGAGAGTGTTCGAAAAATATGATCAATGTGAGAATCCCCCTTAGTCCCCCTTTTGACAAAGGGGGACTTTTTGAGACAACAATCGCCCTTCCTTCAGAAGGGGGACTGAAGGGGGATGTTTACCGCTTGAAAATCAATCCCCCTGTCTCCCCCTTCGATAGAAGGGGGACAAAGGGGGATGTAAACCGCTTGATTATGCGAGATTAAATTTAATGATTAAAAAATTCGAGTTCCTTCAATTCGTGCCGTTGACATTGTAATTTCAGGAAAGGTATAATTAGAGCCATGTTGACATTCCAGGACATTATTTTAAAACTCCAGGACTACTGGGCAAGGCAAAACTGTGTGATACTCCAGCCTTACAATTCTGAGGTGGGTGCTGGTACATTCAACCCAGCAACTTTTTTGCGTGCACTTGGACCAGAGCCCTGGAGGACAGCTTACGTTGAGCCGTCAAGAAGACCGAAAGATGGCCGTTACGCCGAAAATCCCAACCGTGTACAGCAGTACCACCAGTTCCAGGTAATCTTAAAGCCACCCCCGAATGATGTTCAGGAACTTTACCTCAACTCCCTAAGGGCACTCGGAATTGA
>JALSOY010000155.1 GCA_026986235.1 Caldifarciminota bacterium | reverse complement strand
CTCCGGACTTTAAAAAAGAGAGGGCGCTGTGAACGATAGAGCAAACATAGGGCTGGAGATGTGCACCTCCGTAAGAGGTGTCCACTCCAGGAGGTCCCCACACTTCAACGGGGAGCACATTGAATGCCCGCAGGAGTGCGCGGGGGTAATGGATGGGTAATACGGCTGCTATTTTTCCCCCGGACTTTTTAAATTCACGACATACCTGATGCCTGCTTTTCCTCATTTTTCCCGTTTTTTAATTTCTTCCTCTCTGAGTACTCTTCTCAGAATTTTCCCAATGGCACTTTTGGGTAATTCTTTCCTGAATTCTACTTCGGAGGGGACTTTGTAAGGGGCAAGGTGTTTTTTAAAGTATTCTATGAACTCTTCTGCCGTTGCCGTTACACCCTCTTTCAGGACGATAAACACCTTTATCTTTTCGCCTTTGAATTCGTCGGGTACGCCCACGGTTATCCCTTCCTTTACCTTGGGATGCCTGTAGATAAGTTCGTCGATCTCACGGGGAAAGACATTGAATCCACCCACAATAATGAGGTCTTTTTTCCTGTCTGTAATGTAGAAATATCCGTCTTCGTCCATGTATCCAATATCACCGGTGAAGAGCCAACTATCTTTGATGGTTTCTTTTGTTTCTTCAGGTTTATTGTAATAACCGAGCATAACGGTTGGTGTCTTGAGCACTATTTCTCCGACTTCTCCAGGTGGGAGGTCTTTTTTACCGTCAAGGGATACTATTTTGGCGTCAACATCGGGGAAGGGGAGACCTATACTTCCGACCTTGTGTTTCCCGTTCATGGGATTTGCCATGATGGCTGTCACGGCTTCAGTCAGGCCGTAACCTTCTATCGCCCGGCCACCGGTTTTTCTTTCAAAATTTTCCTTTATTGCCTGAGTGAGAGGTGCGGCACCTACCCAGATGGCTTTAAGGCTGGTGAAGTCGTATTTCTCGATATTTTTAACCGCGGAAAGTGCCACGAGGATGGTGGGCACAACAGCAGTTTGAGTGGGTTTGTATTTGTCAATGGTCCTGGCCATTTCTCTTGCACTGAATTTTGGAAGCATTACGATGGACATTCCGGTTAAGAGGGCTGCGTTCATGGTAACATTCATCCCATAGCCGTGAAAAAAGGGAAGGACTGCAAGCATTCTCTCGTTTTCGTTTAGATGTCCCCAGGCTGCGATCATGTGTGCGTTGGCTACCACAGCGTAGTGAGAAAGCATTATCCCTTTTGCAACCCCGGTTGTTCCACCCGAGTAAATCAGTATAGCCATTTCGTTTGGATTGACCTCTTCGGGCTGAAAGGTGGACGATGTCTCACCCAGAAAATCTTTCATGTTTGAGAATTCTCCCTTTCCCTCCTTTTTTGCCCGTTTGACCTGAGAGTTTTCTCTCATCTTTTGAATGAGGTTCAGCGGGAAGGGGAGAAAGTCCGCGATGTATGAGAAGATGATTTTCCTCAGTCCTGTTTTATGCGTCAGTTTTGCCACCTTTTCTCCAAACATGGGGATGGTTACGACTGTGTCAGCACCGGAATCGTTGAAATGAAATTCGAGCTCGTGGGCTGTGTATAGGGGGTTTAGCGGTACAACAACACCTCCGGCCTTCAAAATACCATAGTAGGCTATCACAAATCCCGGAAAGTTGGGAAGCAGGAGGGCCACCCTGTCACCTTTTTTAAGACCCTGTTTTTTGAGAGAGATGGCAAAGGAATCGGACATGGCTTTGAGTTGACGGTAAGAGAGCTTTTTCCCATAGAACATGGAAGCCGTTCTGTCGGGAAACATTCTGGCAGTATCGTCAAGGATGCGATATACAGGCATCCTCGGATAATCAATGTGTTCTGGTACATCCGGGTCGTAAAATTTTAGCCACGGACGATTCATAAAAACACCTCCATGTTATGTCATTATTATAAGGGAGAGTTTTTCAAAAGGAGGTTCCGTGTGCATTGCTTTATTTGAAATAAATCCAAAAATTCAAGTTCGTTGTTTTTCTTGATACTTTGTTACCTCACCAATAAAATTTAGCAAGTTTTAAAACGGAGGATAATACATGAATCCTGGATTCAGGGATGTTTTAATTATAGGGCTCAAGATCGGGATAGTGATTGGGGGTATGCTCGGTGTCGTCGCCTATCTCACCCTGATGGAGAGGAAGGTTGTTGCCTACATTCAGGAGAGGCTGGGGCCCAACAGGGTGGGACCCTGGGGGTTATTTCAGCCCATAGCTGACGGAATAAAATTGTTTTTCAAAGAGGATGTAATTCCCGCCCATGTTGATAAGCTTCTTTATGTGATTGCCCCGATTATAGTCATGACAATGGCCGTGATGCCTTTTGTAATCATTCCTTTTTCGAAGAGTTTTTACCTGAGTGACATAAATGTTGGTATCCTGCTTTTACTTGCCATCTCCGGTATAAATACCTATGGTGTTTTGCTTGCTGGTATTTCATCTAATTCAAAGTATTCCCTGATCGGTGGCCTCAGGGTAGCAAGCCAGTTAATAAGTTATGAAGTTGCCCTTGCCCTTGCATTTGTGGGGGTTGTACTCTGGAATGGATCCATGTCCCTTGTGAAAATAGTGGAATCTCAACATGTTATATGGAATGTAGTTCCTCAGATTATTGGATTCGTCGTGTTTTTCATTGCAGCACTTGCGGAGCTAAACAGGATACCTTTCGACCTTCCTGAGGCCGAGGCAGAACTCGTGGCAGGTTATCATACGGAATACAGTTCCATGAA
>JALSOY010000154.1 GCA_026986235.1 Caldifarciminota bacterium | reverse complement strand
CGCCGCCCTCAAGAGAACACTCCTCACAACTGGCAGGGCCATATATCTCAACGCATTCACGGTAGGTCTTGGCTTCCTCGTACTTGTGTTCGCTGAACTACTCCCGCTTCGTACATTCGGATGGATGGTGGCAATGACCATGATTTTAAGTGCACTTTTTGCAACAACTGTTCTACCGGCATTGATAACAATGGAAATTAAAAGGAGGTGATTAATATGAAATGGTTGTTGACCTTTACAATCCTTCTGCCCGTGTACGGGTCAGGTAACACCATACTCGCAAAAGTTGACTCTGTAATGAACGCTCCCAGGGACAGAAAGATGATAATGGTCATGATTCTGATCGACAAAAACGGGACGAGAAGCGTAAGGGAGGGAGAATCCTATCAAAAAGGGGACTCTTACAGGCTGATAAGATTCACAAAGCCTGCGGATCAGCGTGGAATCGCCTTCCTCTCCCTTCCCGGTGATGTGATGTATGTCTATTTCCCGGCGTTTAAAAAAATCCGCAGGATCGCATCTCATGTAAAAAATTCTACATTTGCGGGAACCGACTTCACCTACGATGACCTATCTACCTTCAGGTACTCCAAAGACTACAATGCGGATCTTCTGGAAGAAACAGACTCCACCTATGTTTTAAAACTCACACCCAGAAAGGGGGTAAAGAAGGACTACGGTTTCCTCAAGATGTGGGTTGACAAAAAGTCCTATCACATACTGAAGGTTGAATTTTACGACAGAAAGGGGAATATCTGGAAAATTTTGACATTCAGGAACCTTATGAAGATCAAAAATTACTGGATCACCGGTGAAATGGAGATGAAAGACCTGAAAAAGAATCACACGACGATCATGAAACTCAAAGACATACAGCTCGATACAGGGATACCGGAGAAATTCTTCAGTAAAAGGACTTTAAGGAGGATGCACTAAAAGGAGGTCACCACCATGATAAAGGCTTTCCTTCTTATCATGCCGCTATTTGCGGAACTCAACTTCGGTGGTAAGTTAGAGCTTTATAACAGATACCTAATGGGTGATTCTGCAAGATGGACCCTCAACAGGGCGGAGTTTACCCTGAATACTGAGGCTGATCTCGGTGACCATCTACACATCAGAGTTGAGAATACTTTCACTTCTGAGAATTTTCCTGTGATCTTCAGCAGTTTCGATCTTACTGAGGAAGAGAAAGTGGATCCTGTAACTTTTTCCCTTGGAGAAGCTTACGCTGACATCTATGGATTTCTGCTCCCTGACCTTGATTTGAGAATCGGCCGCCAGATTATAAACTGGGGCACTGCAGATAAAATTAATCCCACTTCAAACTTTAATCCTTACGATCTCAGTGACTTTCTCAGTTTCGGCGATAGACTCCCTGTAAACGCTATAAGAGCCTTCTTTAACCTCGATCCTCTGAATCTGGAGCTTGGATTTGTCCCGGTTTTTAAACCCTCTCTTATCCCTGTAAACGAGTACACAGAGAGACTATTCAGTCCTCAGGGTGTTGAAAATTTCACATCTTTTACAGAGCTACCCGATAGAAACCTGTCGAATTCATCTTTAGGGGCGAAGATTTCAGGAAATTTCCACGGATGGGATCTATCTCTCTCCTTTTATAGGGGGCAAATGAAGTTTCCTGTTCCAGATAGTATCTTTGTCGTACCAGGTGATAGAGTAATATATTACGCAGGTTTCCCGAAATTCCGTGTACTTGGTTTCGACTTTGCTGGTTCGATTTTCAAGGCTGGATTGTGGGGTGAACTCGGGATTTTCTTCCCGGATAAACACATCCTGAAGACAGTGACTGAGTGTGATACGATACTGAAAAACTTTTATGTGAAGTATGTTTTCGGAACCGATTACACATTCAAAGACGGCACATACTTCAACTTTCAGTTCATACACGGATTTTTTAACGAATTCGGTGACAGTCTGCACGACTACATAACTTTCAGGGTAGAGCGTAAGTTCTGGAATGATAGGCTCAAAGTGGCTCCTCTCGGCATTGCGCTTGAGGTATCTGACTGGTCAAAATCTGGCAAAAACTACGGTTACATCCTTAATCCTTCGATAACATTCAGGCCGTACGACAACCTTGAAATCGATGCAGGCAGTTTCATCATCGATGGTAGAGGTAAAAACATGCTTTCCCGTATCAAAGATGTGGACGAGGTGTACCTGAAGTTCAAAATAAGTTACTGAAATTGAAGGCTGCATGTAAGTTTCACTGATTTTGACTGTACAGTTTGAACAGTCTTGGAGTATATACAAAAGTTGCATTTTCCCACTCCAGATGTGATAATAAAGTCAAAAAGGAGGGCCGTTATGAACATCGTTGTCCTGCTCGTTGCCCTGACATTCAACGGACACAGTGGTGTTGGGGATATCTATTTTGCCACGCCCTTCCAGAAAGGGTTATTTTCGGCCTCGTTTTCTGCCAATCTGATATATGGTCCCTGGGGGATAAATCCTTTAACAGAGAATCCGCCGGAGTCCACCCTATTTATCCTCGGCAACTACTACCCTGCCTTTGGTTACTCTTTTAATGAACACTTTCACATGAGTTTTTCCGGAGTCTATCACATGGACAACATCTTCGGGACGGGTTCAGATGCGGGAATAGGTGAGGTCACAGTTTCCTTCCAGACAGGGAAAAGGATCTCAAATAATGCATACTTTTCCGTTATCCCTCAGTTTATGATACCGATAGAATGGTCGCAGGGGTTACTCCGCAGGTACAACACGGGAATGGATT
>JALSOY010000153.1 GCA_026986235.1 Caldifarciminota bacterium | reverse complement strand
ATTCCCTCGCTCAAAAAGTGGAAGAACTCACCGAAGCTCAGAAAAAGACCGAAGAAAGATTAAATTCCCTCGCTCAAAGAGTCAAAGAACTCACCGAAGCTCAGAAAAAAACTGACGAAAGAATCAATCAACTTGCAGAGGCTCAGAGACGAACCGACGAAAGGCTCAACCAGCTTGCCGAAGCTCAGAAAAAGACAGAGGAGAAGGTTCAGGAACTTACTGTTGCTCAGAAGAAGATGGAGGAAACCCTCAAAAAACTGATAGAAGAGCATGCCAAAACAAGGGAACATCTCGGTGGCCTTTCAAACGCATTTGGTTATGTTCTGGAAGATAGAGCAATCAAAGGACTCCCCAAAATCCTCAGAGACAGGTTCAATATCCAAATTACTGAGCCATTGAAAAGAGATATTATAGAAACTCCAGACGGCAGGGAGATTGAAATTAACATCTTTGGCAAGGGAAGAGTTAACGGGAAAGAATTAACAATTATAGGTGAGTGCAAATCCCAGCTAAGAAAACGGGATGTTGAAAAGTTTTTAAATTATGTTAAAATGCTCGATAGATACATTACAGGTGAGAAGTTTTTAGTCCTCGTTGCCTACCAGACACCTTTAAAAATCAGAAAATACATAGAAGAAAAAGGCATACAGCTCGTGTTTTCCTATGAACTTCCACTGGCCTGATAAAAATTTCATCTGAACTTCAGCAGGGAAAAGAGGAACACAGCAACAAGCCATAGTGTTAGTAAAACTATTTTTCTATTGCCCAGTTTGAATCCATAGATTAAAATGGTTGCAAACTCCGCGAGTGGAGCAACAAGGATCAATCCTATTCCAACCTCAAAAATTAACCTCCCCCTATGTGTCAGGCTAAAGAATACTATTCCAGAAAGAATAACCACAAAAGCTGAATAAAGTATGATCTTTAAAACTTTCGAAAGTTCCTTCTCCATCACAGTCCTTTAACAAACATCCTCACGCCTACAATAAAAAGTAACAGGGCAAACGCTTTACGGAGCATTAAAGTGGGGATCTTTCGCATCAATCTCGATCCGAGATAGGCACCAGCGAGAGTACCCACCACAATGGAGGCTGCTACAACAGGATCTGCTTCACCCCTTTCAACATAAGGCATAACTCCGGTCACAGCGGTCATACCGATCATGAAACTCGAGGTTGCGACGGCGATCTTGACAGGCACATTCATCATTATGTTCATTATGGGAACTTTCAATACTCCTCCACCTATTCCAAGGACAGCTGATGCAACTCCAGCGAAAAATGACAGACCTATTCCCGCACTGTAGTTTGAATACCTGCCGTTCCTCACTTCTTTTACCCTTCTCCCTCTCCACATTACAAAAGATGTGTAAATGACAAGTATGGAGAAAAGTAGATATAGAAGCCTACTACTTATGTATCCACTCACTATTCCCCCGACGAGAGCACCGAGGATTGTGGAACTTTCGAGGGTGATCCCCAGTTCAACATCAACAAGTCCAGCCTTAAGGTAATTGGATGCAGCCATCAAGGATGTAGCGGAAACACCAATCAGACTCACCCCTATCGCATGCTTGATCGGAAAATGCAAAAATAGAGTCAGTGTAGGTACGATCAGAAGACCACCTCCTATACCAAGCATTGAGGCAAATGTTCCTATGGTAAATCCGGCAATTGTCAGATAAAACAGGGATAAAGAAGTCATTTACCTTTGAAAATTTCGAGAAGTTTTTGAGCAAAATTCTTATTAACCACAAGGAGGACACCTGTTGGTGGAATTCCCAGCATGTCGGCAAACCTTTCTTTCGTTCCGGTAAAGATCACGGGAACATTTCTCTTCAATGCCTGTCTGCGGAAATAGGATGATTCCCTGCGACTGTAGTCAAGAGAAATGATAAGTAATCTTCCTCGATGGAAATTCCTGAGTACTGCGTCATGACCGTGGACCAATTTACCTGCTCTTCTGGCCAGCCCGAGTATTTCAAAGAATTCTTTACTTTCCACCGAAAATCCTCGATATGTCAAAAAATGTGATTAGTAGCATGAAAGCTATAAGAATGGCGAATCCCACTCTCTGAAGAAATGCCTGAGTTCTTACAGGAACAGGTTTTCGTGCTACCCCTTCTATCAAAAACATCAGAATGTACCAGCCGTCCAGGGCAGGAAATGGTATGATGTTAATCACAAAGAGATTTATGGAAATAAGTGCCACGACCACCAGAAGTGTATATACACCATAGCTGTAAGACTCTCCTATTACCTTGCCGATCATCACAGGTCCACCTATCTGTTTAACTGATACCTTTCGGGTTACGAGTTTTCCCAGAATGTCGAATATCAGTCTCGCAGAAGACACTGTCCGGTTTACAGCGACCTGAATAGCTTCCACAAACGGTAATTTCACGGTGATGTATGGCGCCATAATCCCAATAAGACCAATTCTTTTACCGTTTTCATCCTTTTTAACCTCAGGGACAACGGAAAGGGTTAAAAGGCTACCCCTCCTAAAAACAGTTATAAACAGGGTATCCCCGGGATGAAATTTGATTATCCTTACCATGTCGTTCCAGCTTCTTATCTCTATGTTATTGATCGAAACGACAGAGTCACCCGGCATAAATCCTGCTCTCTCAGCAGGACCACCTTTCCTCACCTGGCCAATTACAGGCGGGATGTAAGGGATAAGACCCAGCTTAAGTGTATCCTGAAAAGTCACATTCAGTACAACCTTTTTATCACCACGCAAAACAGTCACACTGTGGGTGCCGGGTTTCAAAATCTTTTTGAAAAAATCGTCCCAGTACCTGAAGGATTCTCCATCCAC
>JALSOY010000152.1 GCA_026986235.1 Caldifarciminota bacterium | reverse complement strand
CATCCTTACCGTTCCCCTGATAGAAGGTACGGACGGAAAACTCAAGATGTCCAAGTCTTACAACAACTACATAGCCCTGAAGGATACGCCGGAGGATATGTATGGAAAGGTAATGTCCATTCCGGATCATCTAATTTTAAAGTATTTCCAGCTTGTCCTTTATTACGACGAAAGAGAACTCAGCAAAGTAAAAAGGCTTATCGAAGAAAATCCACGGGATGCAAAAGCAAAACTCGCATTTGAAATAGTTGAACTCTTCCACGGCAGCCAGAAGGCACGCCAGGCAGAGGAACACTTTAACCGTGTGTTCCGCGAAAGAAAATTACCGGATGAAATACCCGAGTACAGCCTTAAAAACAGTGAACCAGTCGTTGATGTACTTTTTAAATCCGGACTTGTGAAATCCAAGAGTGAAGCGAGGAGACTCATCAGACAGGGGGGTGTTAAAATCAACGGAGAGACTGTAAAAGACGAGACTGCTTTACTCCATGATCTCAAAGAACCCGTGGTAATAAGGGTGGGGAAACGCCGTTTCCTGAAAATATTACCTGAATGACCCTGCTTCTCTTTTTCCTTACCTTCCATCCGGTTCCCGGAGAAAAAATATTTATGGATGTTTACTTCGGCCCTGTTAAAGCCGGAAAGTTGACCCTGGAGGTTGCACCAGATGTAGAGGTTGTAAACAACATTTCATGCTACCACCTGAAGTTAAAACTCAGGACAACAGGTGTGTTTTCCACCTTCTTTAAGGTTGACGACGAAATTCAATCCTTCGTTGACACAGCCACACTCCACACCATCAGATACTTCAAGAGGCTCAGGGAAGGAAAGTACAGAGCAAAAAGTTCTGTTACTTATTCTGTGAGAGACAGTCTCGCAGTGTATCCGGACACTGTTATAAAAACTCCACCTTTCTATGATCCACTGTCCCTCGTATATATTGCAAGATCAGTGGGTGACGGGGATACGATAAAAGCGCTTTATCATGTGGATAAAATCACAACCACAGCCCTGATCTTTACTGAAGGGAAAGAAAGGTTAAACGGATTGGTTGCCCAGAAGATCTCGATCGACTTCAAAGAAAAGGGGCTATTTAAAAACGGGGGAACATTCCTTATGTGGATCTCTCAGAATTCAGGGTGGAGGGAACCCCTGAAGATCCAATCCCGACTAAAGTTTGGCAGTCTCATTGGTGTACTTTCGAGGTACATTCCCGGTAAATCCCGCTGAGTTCCTTTATGGCAATAATAAACCTGGGACCAGGTCTCGTGAAAAGCTCTGGATCCACCCGGAAGACACATGAATCTTTGACGGCTTTTATTGATTCCCAGCCAATCCTCTCCCTCAATTTTTCGGGATCTGCACCGGGATAGCTGAGAATTATTACATCAGGATTCCTCAGGATCACATCCTCCTGCCTAACCACGGGATAGGAATTTCTCAGATCTTCAAAAATATTTTCCCCACCGGCCAGCTCTATTATTTCGTTTATGAAGGAAGTTCCACCCGCCGTATAAAGGGGCCTCGGAGAGAGCTCGAAAAATGTGCGAAGCCCTGGTCCCGTATTATGAATTAATGAAAGTTCCCTTCGGAGACTATCTGTAACAAAACTCGCTCTCTTTTCAGTTCCCGTGTACTTTCCCACGAGCTCAATTGCCTCCAGGATGCCTTCTACCGATTCAGGACTTACAGGAATCACATTGAACCCGAGCTTTTTCAACTTTTCCATTACCATCCTCTGCACTGGTAGTGTGACAAAGATCACATCCGGAGAAATACGAAGTATTTCATCGATTTTTGGGTTGAGAAGGTCCCCCACCTTGGGTTTTTTTCTGGCCGCTTCAGGATAGTCACAGTAAATGGTGGTCCCAACGAGCATGGAATCTGCTTTAAGCAGGTATATTATCTCCGTAACACTCGGCACAAGGGAGACGATCTTTAAAGAGATCAAAAGAGTTAAAAGGAAGTTCATGAATCTACGAGTTTTTTCAGAAATTCAATGGCGTTTTCAAAATCCCTCTCTTCAGGCGCACGACCGAGATTCAGAATGCCGTGAATAAGTCCACCTATGGCCTTCTGTACCACGGGAACCCTTTCTTCCCCAACCAGCTGCTCAAGAAGATCGCCATAAATATTCAGAAGCTCTTTTTTATAAGATGCCCATTCCTTCAGGTTACCTTCACCGTCTGACTCTGTTATGTGTCCTGAAGAGACGAATAAAAATTTTAAAAGTTCATACCTGGTCCGGTAGAGATTCATCTGTTCCCTCACAATTTTAAAGAAGGAATCCCTGGGGTTTTCCGGGTCAAAGTACCTTCTGGCAACTTCGTAGAGGTATTGCCATCCTCTGGCAGCGAGTGCGTCAACGATGTGCTCCTTGCTTTTGAAGTAGTAGTAAATCGTCGGTTTTGTAAGGTAAACACTTTCAGCTATCTCCTCGAGCCTGGTGTCCTTTATCCCCTTTTCAAGAAAAAGTTTAAGCGCGGCACGCATTATCTCGTCTCTTTTCAACTCCCTGTCAAGCTCTTTCCGGGTTTTTCCCTTCATGCCTATTAGTATCGTATGAGATATGGTTAAAAGTCAACTTGTCTGGTGGTAAAAAGTTGTAAAATCCGGATAAGTTGCTGTTTGATTTTAAGACTATTCCGGAAGAGGGGGTTATACTAATAGCCCATGAAGCTGAGAAAGTTTCTACAAAAGGCTGGAGTTGGATCCCGTAGATTCTGCGATAGAGTGATCATTAACGGTGAAGTTCAGGTTAATGGCATGGTGGTAAAGGAGCCCTGGTACGAGATAGACCCGGTAAAGGACACGGTGATTTTTCGAGATAAGAGAATCCGCATTGGAAAGGATGAAGCCGTAACCTATGCCTTTTACAAACCTCCCGGCGTCTCAAGTACACTGAGTGACAGGTTCGCGGAAAAAACAGTTGCTGATTTTATAAAAGATATTGAACAGCGCGTGTTCCCCGTTGGGAGACTCGACAAAGACTCGGAAGGTCTCATGATTCTGACAAACGACGGAAAGCTCGCAAACATAATTTCACACCCGAGATACGGGATCGAGAAAGAATATATAGTCACGGTTGAAGGGAGAAAAATTGACAGATATGTGATGAAAAGACTCAAAAAGGGAGTTTTCGACAGGGGTGTACTTTTGAAACCTCATAAAGTCCAGCTATTACACTCAACGGGTAAAAGTGGAGTTTTCAAAATCGTATTAATGGAAGGCAAAAAGAGGGAAATAAGGAGGATTTTCAAAAAACTCGGTTTCGATGTAAAGAGACTGAAGAGGGTGAGAATAGGGAACTACTTTATGCCTCCCACGCTGAAACCAGGCGAAAAAATAAAACTTTCAAGCTCATCGATTAAAAAATTGACCGGGGGAATTGAAAAAAAGCGTTGATCACCCTTTAGCACGATTAAACTTATATTTCCAGAAGCGTCTTTCACAGAGCGATTTTGCATTTATTAAAAAACAAACTATTGACATTTAGACTAATTCCAATTAAACTATCTTTACTATGAAAGAAGAGAAATTTTGTAATGAGTCATACATCGTGGAGCCTCTGGAGGAGTTTTTCAGTGCACTCTCCTCCGTAAAGAGGTTGCAGGTGGTTTACCTTCTAAAGAGCGGGGAAAAGAGCGTGAAAGACCTGATGTCGTGTATGAACATAGATCAGTCTTCCCTCTCGAGACATCTGAATATTCTCAAGAAAGCGGGGATTCTGAAGGTCAGGAGAGAAGGGACACTCACATACTACCGTCTCTCCGATCCGCGGGTGACCGACATCATTCAGACGGGACTGAAAATTGTCATAAAGATAAAAGAAGAGGAGATGACGCGCCTCTCATCCCTCGAGTAGAGGATCTATGTTGATGTGGGTGTCGGTGCGGGTAATTCTCACTCGGAATACATTCTGAAAGAGATCGTCCCTGAAAATAATTTGAGTAACTCCCTCTTCGACCTTCCTGCCTGAGTGTAAAACCATGATTTTTTCTGCATATCTGTACGCAAGGTCAAAGTCGTGGAGGATACAGACCACCGTCTTCCCGATATTCTTTAGAAGTTCCATAACTTCAAACCTGTGTGCGTAGTCAAGATGAGCCGTCGGCTCGTCAAGAAATATGTACTCTGACTCCTGTGCCAGGATTCGTGCAATTCTCACCCTCTGAAACTCACCTGAAGACAGTTCCCCTATCAATCTGTTCCTGAGATCAAGGGATCCCGTTTTCTGCAGAGCATCAAAGACGATATTCTCATCCACCTTCCCTGGTTTGCTATAAAACCCTAAATGTGGGAATCTACCCAGCATCACATAGTCTTTAACTTTCATTGACCTTTCGTATATCTCAGTTTGAAGAAGCACTCCAGCCCGTTTTGCAATTTCATGCATCTTCATGTTCAGGATGGAGTTACCATCAATCAGGATGTCCCCACCGTGAATGTATGTCCTCTTTAAAAGAGCTTTAAAGAGCGTTGACTTACCTGCACCGTTTGGACCAATTACCGACCAGAAGTCCCCCTTTCTCACCGTCCAGTTGATACCCTCAAGCACAACATTTGATCCGTCGTATGAAACTGTTAAGTCTCTGAATTCAACTCCCATTTTTTGTCAGAATGTAGAAGAAGAAAGGAACGCCGATTAGCGATGTTATCACACCCACGGGAAACTCTATAGGGAAAAGGTACCTCGAGATCATATCTGCCAGAAGTAAGATAATAGTTCCCGAAAGGGTGGAGACGACGAGAATACCTGAGTGGTTCCTGTAACCCATCATTTTCGCGATGTGTGGAGAGATAAGCCCCACGAAACCTATGGCACCCACGATTGATATCAAAATTGCCGTCGAAATGGAAGTAAGGACAAAGGTGAGTTTTCGCATGAAGTTTACATCCACACCCACAGAGTACGCCTCATCCTCACCCAGGGAGAGTGCGTCAAACGCACGATGATAATACAAAAAAATGAAGAAAATGAGGAACATTATGGTTATACCAGAGACGGAAAAAACCAGTTCTCTTTCCGAGAGTACCACACCAAAACTTCCCCACAGAAGGTACAGGATTCTCTCAATACCCTGCCTTTTTAAAGTCATAACAAGCAACACACTGCTATAGCTGAAAAAATTAAAAACAACTCCTCCGAGGAGAAGAGATCTGAGGTCGAGAACCCCTTTTCTCGTAGAAAATGCATAAATCCCCAGTATCACCGTAATTGCTCCCAGAAATGCCCCGGTCGAAAGCAGGGTGAAGCTGTAAAATCCCATGAGGATAACAATAGAATAGCCCGTGAGAGCACCCCCTGTAATACCCACTATGTAGGGCTCAGCGAGAGGATTTAAAAATACCGTCTGTAAAACCGCTCCTCCTGATGAGAGAGAAACTCCTGTCGCAACGGCCAGAATAAACCTGATGATTCTGAGGTGTAAAATCTGTGGATTACTGAAGCTCCCCACAAAGTAGCCAAGCGACACGAGGGAAAAAAGAACGACTAATCTCTGCACTTTTTCTCAATTAAGTCGTAAAGTCCCGCTATCATCTCACCCATAAGACCTACTGTAAACAGGATCAGACCCGAGATTACGAGAAACATCGTGAGATAAATAAGCGGCCTGTAGCCATGGTGTCTGAATACCCTCATGTAAACTGCAAACAGTCCCACAAGAATACCGAGGGTGGTGGAGATGCCACCTATTGTTCCAAAAAACAGCATGGGCTTCCTCATGAAGGAAAGCTGGAACTTTACGGCAAGCAGATCAAAAAAGCCAATTATCACCCTTTTCAATCCCTTAAACTTGGACTTACCGTGCGCCCGTGGATACAGATTTACCTCCACCTCCGCCAGACTGTACCCCTTGTAATACGCCAGTGGCACTATGTACCTGTGCCAGTCTTTTCTCAAAGGTATGTTCTCGATAATCTCCTTCTTGAAAGCTTTTATAGAATTCATGTCTGAAACGGGAATCCGAAAGAGTAACTTCGAGAGGTAATTGTAAACCTTTGAAACGAAGGCCTTCTCGTACCTGCCCCTCTTCTTCCCAGTAACGAGATCGTAACCATCAGCGATCCTGTCAACAAGCCTTTTTACATCGTCGATGTGAAACTGGAGGTCGGCCGGGAAAAATACGAGAATGTCACCTGACGCCACCTTTGATCCGGTCTCAAGAGCCGCAGTTACACCGAGGTTCTTCTGGTGTCTCCTGACCTTTACCTTGAGATCGGGATACTTTTCCATCGTCTCAAGAATCTTACTGTAGGTGCCATCACCGGAGCCGTCATCAACGATAACAACCTCCCACCTGTCAAGTAAATTCTCTTTTAATAGAAATTCGTGGATGTGCTCGAAGAGAAGGGGTATGTTTTCCTCTTCGTTCATTGCAGGGATTATAAGTGAGACATCTGTTTTGCCCCTCATACCTTTACAAGTACCAGGGCTATTGAAACAAATACCGTCAATACACTCAAAAGCCCCAGAAGGTTGTAGTCTCTGGAATCGTATTTTACCTCAACGGTATGTTTTCCCTTCTCCCCTGCAAAGCCAAGGAGAATGTAGTCTGTTTGGTAGGTTTTAACAGGTTTTCCGTCCACATATACCTTTAGCTTCGGATAATTGTTCATACTGAAGACAATAAAAGCAGGCTTATTGAGTTCATACTCGAACTTCCAGTAATCTGGTGTGTAGTCCTGCATATTAAATGAAAATTCCAGTTTCCCGGTATCAGGTTTAAGGCCAACACTTCTTTCTACAATCGCTACCTTCCGGGGATCAAAGTTGGTCTTCATCCTTTCAAGAGCTTCTTTCCCACTATGGACTTCGATAGAGTCAACTGCAAAAACCCGGGGAAGGACCTTTTTATTTCTGTATATGGCAATCCTCTGATTTTCCGGACCTGGAACGATTTTTAAGAGTTCAAATCTCGATGTGTCGTTGACGAAATTGCTAATGGGGTAAAGCATCCTGTAAAGTTCCACATTTCTCCTGTACGGCGAGAGGTCCCGAGGTATGGGCTGGGATATAACATACTTCACATTTAAAAGGTCAACGAACCATGGATAGTTGTATAGGTAGGGCTCGTCCTGAGGTCTGAACATGAAGTGGTGGGGATTACCGAGAAATTCCTGATACCTCTGGAACTGGTTACCATGGTGGCCACCTATGGATTCGATCCTGTAAAGCATAAGATAGTTACTGTCTATCCTGTAAAATATGGGGAATACCCTGTAAATACTCCTATCCTTTTCCAGCTCCCTGACGACCCCATCCTTTGCGTAGTATTTATCAGGACCGGGCAGGGTCTTCAGAAAGTTCCAGTCAATAGACCAGAGGTCTGCAATAACAACAACGGCAAGAACAGGTATCGTGAATTTAAATCTGCCTCTCAGAAGATAAAGCACGAGTGCGGCAACTATGGAAAATCTCACAAAGGCAAGAGGAATATTGCCATAGTATTTGTTCAAAACTGCAAGCTGCCTGTCAGTTTTTACGAAAAGGCCTTTAATTATCCCGACCAGAAGCCCCTTCCACAAAAACCCCACTAAACCCAGGACGAGGATCACCCCAGCTGCTATCCAGAATTTCTTAAAGTCTCTACTCTCTTTTAGTGAAAGAAAGTATTCAAACCCGGACGCCGCAACGACATTAAGGGAGAATGCCACAAAAATGAAGCTCATACTCGGCGCACGGAATTTCTTTATCCCCGGCAGAATGTAATAAAAGACTCTATAAACAGGTGTGAACCCACCGAGTGCAATGAGCGTGAAAAATCCGGCAATTACTCCAAAGATTAGGGCAAGGTCTTTCCTCTTTCTGTTAAAAAAACCGGAAAATCCGAGAAATCCGGCGAGAGCTCCCACATATTCGGTGTTGAGCTTGAAAGGATTTCTCCCCCAGTAAGAGTCAAGGAAACCGGAGAATTTTGCAAAAAAAGCACTTAAAAAGTCCTCCCACGGCAGTGACCAGGATGTCGCAAATTCATAACCCCTGTTGCCAGCACCCCTGGGGGAAAACTTTGCAACATACTCGTATCCAGGAAGAAGCTGAACAGCTCCAATCAGAAGCGAGAAGAATACGGCAATCCCGTAAAATACAGCCAGTTTGACCGCTGACGATGTATTTCCCTGACGAAACTTCATGATAAAGAGAAAAACCATATAGATGAAAGAGGCAAGGTAGAGGTAATACATCATCTGCACATGGGGAGAGAGGATGCCAAACCCCATGAAAACGCCGGCGAGCGCGAAGTAACCAAATTTCTCTTTCTCGTAACCCATGTGTAAAAGGTAGAAGACCAGAGGTATGAAAGAAGAAACAGCCATCTTTCCATCGTGCCCGGGATAGGTGAGGGAAACCAGTGTGCCGGTAAACATGAAAGATACTGCAATAAGAAAGGATACCCCCCTATCAAATCTCAGAAGTCTTAAGTAGAGATACATGAAAACACCCGCGAGAATGGTGTGTACAATAAAAAACCAGTTAAGTACTATATGCGGAGGTAAAAAGACCCTGAGGAATGAAAATGGGTAAAAAATATCTCCATGGAATGCGTCAATAAAAGGAATACCCGAAAAAAGGTATGGATCCCAGAACGGAATGTGATGGAAAGCCTTTAGAACGAATGCGTGAAACACACGAATAGGATATCCGGCAGTGATCTGATCAGTGGCAAAAACCATTACTCCAGGCGAGAGAATCCTGTAAAAGTAAACAAGGGCAAGGATGATGATGAGAACAATAAAATTGGAGTCTTTAAACTCCCTCGCTTTTTTTTCATGCCTTTTTCTCTTTCTTGCCATGGGAAGCTTAATTATATTGAGGCTACTTGATTCATTCAACCTCCATGGCTTCCACACTATAATGTTAAAGTCATGAAAAAAATTCTCGACCACCTGAAGTTTATCAGATTCATCAACTGCTCCCTTACAGTGATTATAGTGCTTTTTTCGTGTTTTATGGCGGGATGCAGGAATTTGAGCAAAATACTCCTTGCCTCTCTGATCTTTTTTGCAGGAACCGCCTTTGCCAATATTTCAAACGATATAAGGGACTTCAGGATAGATCTCATTGCGCATCCGGAAAGACCTCTTGTCAGTGGCAGAATATCCCTCAAAGAAGCCTACCTTCTTTCAGTAATACTCCTAACCATGATTTTTACTCCGGCATACATTCTTGGCTACAAAGTGCTGATCTTCACTTCCTGCCTGTTTTTCTTAACCCTTGCGTATAACCTGGTTTTGAAAAAATTTCACATATACGGCAACATCGCCGTTGCCCTGATCTCCTCTGCCACATTTTTCATTGGCGGAGTATTGACAGGGAATTATGGCCCACTCTTTTTCCCGTTTCTCCTCTCCTATGTCTTCCAGCTATACCGTGAAATTCTAAAAGACATTCACGACATGGATGGAGACTCCCTCGGAGGATACAGAACCCTGCCATTGATTATTGGAAGAAAACTATCTATAATTCTATCTCGCTTTTTACTTGGATTACTCGTGTTTCTAACCCTTATCCCTTACTGGATCGGGATTTACAACAGGGTGTACCTTTACATAACCCTCTTATTTGTCGATATTCCTATTATCCTGATCGGTATGAGGATCAGGGATGGGCTTGATAATAGAGAACTCAAACGGTATCTTGATACGATCAAGATACCCATATTTTTTGTTTTACTTGCAATCTACCTGGGAGGATGAGAAGTTGGAACCTGTGATTATAGCCCACAGGGGATTTTCCGGATTGTACCACGAAAATACACTGAAGGCCTTTGAAGAGGCCGTTAGGGCAGGTGCTGACTACATAGAATTCGACATCAACAGAACTAAAGACGGCGAGGTGATCGTGGTCCACAACTATGCCATAAGCGGTAGATACTTTAAAGACATGACATTCAAAGAAGTAGAAGAAATTTCCCTCCAGGATAACTGCAGAATTCCACATCTCAGAGAGGTCATCGAGAAATTTTCAGGCCGAATTAAGTTTTATATTGAGATAAAGGACAGAAAAATCGTCGATCCATTGATTCGAATCCTTCAGGACTACCCGGACGAAGGGACTATTATCGCCTCTTTTGACCACTACGCATTGAGGATGGTCAAAGAAAGGTCCCCTTTTATCAAAACTTCTGCACTCTTTGCAGATGTGATAATTGATCCTGTTCCCATTCTCTCCGCTCTTAATGCCAATTACTTTCACCCATGCTGGGAAGACAGGAGTCCGGAACCCTATGAACTTGTGGACTCAGAGTTTTTATCCTACTTGAAAAACCTCGGCTTTGGCTCAATCTCCTGGGCAGAAGACCGACCGTCCGTCGTGGAAAAACTCATCGATAAAGGCTTTGATGGCATCTCAACAAACAGACCGGATCTCGTTTACTCCATCAGGGAAAGAAGACTTAAGGCATGATAAGAACTGACGAATTTGACTTCGAGCTTCCTCAGGATTTAATAGCACAGTTTCCTGCCCCCGAGAGGTCTGAATCCCGACTCCTCGTTTTAAATAGGGAACCTTTTGAAATCAAGCACCTGAAATTCAGAGATATAGTCAGGTTCTTCAACCCCGGTGATGTTCTTGTTTTAAATAAAAGCAAGGTCATAAAAGCAAGAATTTACGGAAGGAGGATGACAACTGGAGGAAAGGTCGAGCTTCTCGTAACAGAGATTCGAGGGGAGAAGATTTTCAAAGCCCTTGTCAAACCGGGAAGAAAGGCAAGGCCTGGAGAGACCATAATTCTTGAAGGCGGAATACCCGCAAAGGTCCTTGAAAAACATGAAGATGGATCAAGGATAATCGAGATCGGTGAGAATATTCTTGATGTACTTGAAAAATACGGACATGTGCCACTACCACCCTACATTCGGAGGAGTGACACAGAAATTGACGAAAAGAGGTATCAAACGGTTTTTGCAGAGGTACCCGGCTCCATTGCCGCACCCACGGCAGGGTTACATTTCGAGGAACACATTCTGAAAACCCTGAGGGACAGAGGTGTTGAAATTAAATTCGTCATCCTCCATGTGGGACTCGGTACATTTAAACCCATTAAGACCGAAATAGTGGAGGAACACAAGATGGACAGTGAATACTTCGAGATTCCGGAAGAGACACAGCGGGTGATAATCAGAGCAAAGGAGAGGGGATCGAAGATCTTTGGTTGCGGAACGACCGTAACAAGATCACTTGAGACATGGAAACTCGGGAAAGGTCCTTCACGGGGTTATACTGACCTTTTCATATATCCGGGATTCAAATTTGATGTCATAGATGCCCTCATAACCAATTTTCACCTCCCCCGTTCG
>JALSOY010000151.1 GCA_026986235.1 Caldifarciminota bacterium | reverse complement strand
CTGGTAGGCAAGGAAAAGTCCTTTAAGGGCACGCTCCTCCATGGGAAGATGGGTTATGTCCTCACCGTCCAGCAGGATTTTCCCTTCTGTCACTTCGTACCTCTCACTTCCCATAATGCCCAATGAAAGTGTGGTCTTACCACTGCCGTTGGGACCCATTATGACATGAAGCTCGCCACCCTTTACCGTAAGGTCCACACCCTTAATTGTAACTTCTTCCGCTTCCCTTGGTTTTACGAATAAGTTCTCTACACGAAATTCACTCATTTTCACAACCTCCAGCTTTTTGTGTTAATCCAGCGAATTATACAATAGTTGACCCAAAAGGTCAATTATTTTGCCGGATGGTGTTCGAAAAATCCCCCTCCTTCAGAAGGGGGATCTAAAGGGGGATGTTTTCCGATTGAAATTCAATCCCCCTGTTTCCCCCTTCTCCAAGGGGGATTTTACGAGATGATTATCCCCCTTCGCCATGGGGGACTGTGGGAGACGACAATCCCCCATCGCAAGAAGGGGAACTAAGGGGGATGTGTGCCTCCGATTTTTCAATCTCCCTGTCTCCCCCTTATCCAAGGGGGATTTTACGAGATGATTATCCCCCTTATCCAAGGGGTATTTGGAAACTATGATTCCCCTTTACCCAGGGGATTTTTAACCTTCCCAGTCTATTTTCTTATGTGGCAGATTCTCTGGTGGTTCAGGAGCCCTCGGTATCCCTTCATAAACCTTCCGTATGTAAGATCCCGGATAGTAATGAAACAGAATCTCTCTATAATTTTTACCCTTTTCCGCCATCATTGCAGCACCAATCTGGCACATTCCCACACCGTGGCCCCATCCACCTCCTTTCAGGACAATCCTGTCTTCCGTAAAAACAGGGTAAAACATAGAAGAGTACAGCGTCGTTTCGTGGAGAGCCTGCCGGATTTTCAGTTCTCCTTCGATAATTTTCTCGCCTTTTTCACCCACAACCTTTAACTTTTTTATTCTTCCGGAATTACCCCTTTCAAGTACCACGAGGTCGAGAATAGCACCCAGATCGTGACCCGTTTTCACCTTGAAGATCTCACCAAGCCGGGACCGGGTGTATTCGATCTCCCATCTAAAATAGGGTGTTGCGAACCTCAGATACTCCGGGACATCCTCAAAGGAGTTTAAATTACAGTAGGCAGGAGGGCTGGAATCTATAAAGCTTCTGGCCTTTTCCTCGCTGTTCAGAGGAAATTCCACCTCTTCGAGGGTATCGCTTACCGAAACGAGATAGGGTTTCCCTTCACCACCCCACACATGTTCAAAGGATTCAGAAACACCTCCACAGATTTTGGAAAACCGTGTATCACAAACTTCGTCTTCATAGAATAAAACCTCACCCTCTGTTTCCATAACTGCCCTTATTGAATTCTTCCTTTCCCGGGCAACACCTCTGTAGTCCTGGCAGTGGTCATCATGACAGATGTCGTAAGGATCGTTGTAGTGATGTTTCTTCATGGTGGCGAGTACCGTTCCCCTTGCCGCAACTGTCTGTGCCTTGAGAAGCTCAAGATGTGCATCTGCCGGCATTTCACTTGAATTCACACTAAAAAGGTATTCGTCAATGGTAAGTTCGTTGACGACCACAAGGCCCCCTTTGTAACCGGGCAGTAACCTCAGAATTCCCCTGAAGAACAGATCCTGCCTGTGTTGCCAGTGGTAGCCTATGCCTATTAAAACATCGTAAACAACGGTAAAATCATCACTATTGCAGGGGTAAACTTCAACAGGTGGGTCGAGTAAAAAACCTCTTCCATCGTCAAGTGTCAATTTTATCTTCCCTTCAGGCTTACCTATGAATTCCTCCCTGATCCAGGGGTTGTAACCCTCTTTCTTTAGCCTCACTTTCTCTTTTTCTGCATCTTCCATGCTTTGAAATTTGCCCGAATACACCCAGTATGCCTTATTTGAAAAAACTATCCTGCCGTCATCTTGGAGGTCCCTTCCAACTTCAGTTATTCCACAGCCCTGGCACTGTTCACTGATGAAAAACTCGGCTTCGGTTCTCGTTTTGAATTCTTTTATAAAAACTTTATAGAGAGATGGAAGGGTACGACCGTCCACCACAGAGGCGGTGATTACAGGTCTCTCACCCTTGAGAATCACAACGCCCTTTGATGTAATCATGAGATTACCCGTGGCCGAGATTTTTGCAGACTTTTCGTTGTCAACAATTCCGACACTTATTCTGGGTGCCATTTAACACCTCCGAAGAATTTTTATAAGGTCGAGGAAAATGCCGTATCCTGTAACCTCTCCGCCTGCGCCCGGCCCTCTCAGAAAGATTTTTCCAGGAAGGTCGGTCCAGATCAGGACAGCGTTATCCGTGCCATCCACATTGTAGAAGGGGCTCTCCCGGGAAACCTCAACGGGCCGGACCTCAGCATTTACGAGGCCTCCAGCCCTGTAAGCACGGGCAATTAGTTTCCACTTTTTACCTGGAGCCGGACTTCCAAGGTCTCTGATACCCACAACCGGCACATCAGACGGATGCAGGTTACCCCCAAGTAGTGAATTTGCAAGTATGGTTATCTTAAAACTGGCGTCGAGTCCTTCTATATCTGCTGTGGGATCGGACTCAGCAATTCCGCTTTCCATAGATTTCTGTAAGGCCTCGTCAAAAGTCATACCCTGTGCCATCCGGGTAAGGATGAAATTTGTGGTCCCATTCAATATACCCTGTATTTCCTTAACCTCTGCCGCAGGGAAGTTTTCTTTAAGGTATGAAATCAGGGGTGTCCCCGACATTACAGTTGCTTCGTACCTGAGCTCAGGGCCTTCGAGCTTTTTCAGGTCGCCAAAG
>JALSOY010000150.1 GCA_026986235.1 Caldifarciminota bacterium | reverse complement strand
ATTATCTGAAAGGGTTTCCATTGCCCGATTGAGAACTTCAAGGGCTCTGTCAAGTTTCCTCTGCTTCAGATAGAGTGAGGAGAGAGCAATATATGCATCCACATAATCAGGATTGATCTTCAAAGCCTTTCTGTAATATTCCTCAGCCTTGTCAAGTTTTTTCAGACCCTCCGCAGTCTTTCCCAGATAGAGGAGAGCTTCTGCAGAATGGGGGTTCTTTTCAAGGGATTTCTGCAACACAAGAAAAGCATCTACAAGTTTCCCCTGCTCATAAAAAATCTTTCCCTTGAGAAGAAGATAATCTGGAAAATCCTTCTTTATTTTAAGTGCATTGTTAATCTCAGCCATTGCCTGAGAGAAATCTTTCCTCTCAAAAGAATAAAGTGAGAGGAGATAGTGAATTTCCGCCTGTTCCTCAGGAAGAGCTATCCGGCCAAGAACTCTCTTAAGGTAAAAAAGATATTTATGGGGAATATCACCAGTGTTCCTTCCTGTTACAAGCCTGAGAAGCTGGAGATAATTGTACAGATAATCTCTGTTTGTCTTTATCCCGTTTATGTAATCAGATATGGCCCTTTTATAATCCTTCTCCAATTCATGCAGGACCCCTGTTTCTTTCCATGCGATAAAATTAAAATTTTTTGAATAAGTTTGAGGGTTGAGAAGAGATGAGGCAGTTTCATAATCACCGGTTGCTCTTTCAATCTTTCCTTTTAACAGCCTCACTTTCTGAGATTTAGATTTAACTCCTTCAATAACCTTCTTTGCATCTTCAAACTTCTCATTGAGGTACAGGTAGTAGGCCATCAGATATGATGACACCTCGTTTCTGAATTTTGCATATATGGAATCAATCTTTTTCTCAAGACTCTCCTGATAATTAACCTCGTACAGCTGTAAGTAAAGCTCAAAAAGAAGGGGGAATAATTTTTTCTCAGCATCCTTCAAATCTGTTTCCTTTAAAAATGTTTCAATTTCCTCTATGGCTCTCTTCAATTCCACACCATTACGATTTTTTATCTCCCTGAAAATAGTTGATTTTATATCCTCAAGCCTTTTTTCCTGATAAAATCTGGTGTTGAACAACTTCTGCACAAATAGATCCGCTTTTCCAACAATCCCGGGAGAATTGCTAAGATCAGGAACAAACAAAAGAGTGAAAAAAAGAGCAATAAAAGCAACAAAAACCACTATAATTCCTGCAATAAGTATCCTTCTGGTGGAAAAAATCTTTCTCTTTTCCGTAATCTCCTCTCCACCCTCTTCTTCAAAGGATTCATCCAGGAAGCCCTCCTCCTTCTCCTCAATGGCGGGGACTTCAAAGGACTCTTCGGTGGTAATTTCCTCTTCTTCCACCTCATCAGCTAAATTCTCATCACTTTCTATTTCCGACTCAATATCCTCCTCAAAAGGTTCCTCTACAAAAGTCTCCTCAGAAAAAACCTCCTCCTCGCCTCCCCCTTCATCTTCCGGCATGGAGAAATCCTCTTCCATTCCCTCTGTTTCCCCCCCGGCACCAAAATCCATCTCCTCAGAACCAAATATATCCTCATCCCCTGCCGTCCCTCCCTGTTCAAGCTCATCAGCAGAGATTTCTCCAAAGAGATCCTCCTCACCACCCCCTCCCTCTCCAGAAGTATCAAAGTTCAGATCTTCACCAAACAGCTCTTCATCAATTTCTCCTGTGGTTATTTCGCCTGTAGATGTTGAAACATCCTCTCCCCCCAGATCAAAATCTGAAAAAAGATCCTCCTCACCACCTTCTACCTCTTCCTCTTCCTTCTTCTCGGGTAACAATCCTTTCAGTTCCTCCACCTCAGTTATGGGAATAAATTCTCCTCCAGAGATGGAAACTTTTTCGTCACTTTCAATTTCACCCCTTTTTATCAGATCTTTCAGTGCTTCCAGTGAATAGGGACCCAGCTCAATACCATCAGGTGTTTTTATCACATATTTCTCTGCCTCTTCCTTCTTACTGGGAGGGAAAACCACGAAAATGTGTCCACAATTTGGACACTTAACCTTCGTACCCTCAGGCTTTATCTTCTCATCAGCAAATTTGTATTTCTTACCGCATGAGGGACACTGTACGATCATAATTTACCTCTCAAATATCAAGGTTTCTAACTCTCAAAGCATTTTCAAAGATAAACTCTTTTCTGTTCTGTGTATCTTTACCCATCAAAATAGAAAGCATCTCATCAGCCTTTATGGCATCCTCTATTGTTACTTTAATCAGTCTTCTCGTTTCTGGATTCATCGTCGTCTCCCACAACTGCTCAGGGTTCATCTCTCCAAGACCCTTGTACCTCTGTATCTGGACCTTCTTTCTCATCTCCTCAAGGGCAAAATTAGCAAGATCAATCCTGGATTCGAAACGATACTTCTCCTCATCTTTCTCAATACCAAAAACTTTAACCGGAAGTTCCGCAATTTTCCTCATCTCCTCATCAAGTTTAAGCATCTCAACAAGATCAGGGTGTGACATAAACTCTTCATCCACAGGAAATGTGTGAACAATTCTTTTTTCCCTCACACGAGCCAGAAGTACCGCTTCACCGGTTGCCATATCTCTGCTCAGTTCAAATTCAAAAATTTTGTCACCCTCTTCTGCACCACTCAGCTCCTCAACCCTTTTCCTGAAATTATCAATATTTTCGGGAGAAAAACACTCAAGATTCAACATCCTGTTTTTTATCATAAAATTCAACAGATCCTTATCAATTTTCCACTTTCCCGAAGAGAGGAGATTTTCATATTCAAAGGCTTTCAGTAAAAACTTCTTTAATTTCTCACCACTTACCTTCTCACCTTTTGAATCAACCACATAGTAATCTTTTATAAAAAGATCAAAAAGATACTCGTTCAGTGCCCTGTCGTCCTTCAGATAGCGCTCTTCCTTACCCTTTTTAACCCTGTAAAGGGGTGGCTGAGCAATGTAAAGATGACCATTTTCAATCAATTTCTGGTAATATCTGAAAAAGAATGTGAGCAAAAGAGTCCTGATATGCGCACCATCCACATCAGCGTCAGTCATAATTATGATTTTGTGATAACGCAGTTTCTCTATATCAAAATCCTCCTTTATACCTGTACCAAGGGCAGTAATCAAGGCCTGAATCTCACCATTCTGCAGCATCTTGCTTTCAGTGTTCTTCTCAATGTTCAGTATCTTGCCCCTCAGCGGAAGGATAGCCTGAATCCTCCTGTCTCTTCCCTGCTTCGCTGAACCACCTGCAGAATCTCCCTCAACTATGAAAAGCTCTGTTAACCTGGGGTCTCTCTCCTGACAATCTGCAAGCTTGCCCGGTAAAGTGGTACTCTCAAGAACACTTTTTCGCCTGACAAGTTGCTTTGCCCTGTGAGCAGCCTCCCTTGCATTGGCAGCCTGAATAGCTTTCTCCACAATCAACCTTGCTATTTTTGGATTTTCCTCAAGAAAAGTGGAAAGATTCTCCGTCACAATTGAGGTAACTATACCCTTCACTTCACTGTTACCCAGTTTTGTTTTTGTCTGGCCTTCAAACTGAGGTTGAGGAATCTTCACACTTATAACTCCATAGAGCCCCTCCCTCACATCATCTCCAGTCAGTGACTTACCCTGCTTGATGAGTTTGTTACTCTGAGCATAATTGTTGATCACCTTCGTGAGAGCTGCCCTGAAACCTGCAAGATGAGTTCCTCCCTCAGTTGTGTTTATGTTGTTTGCATATGTGAGAATCCTCTCCTGAAAATCCTTTGTATGCTGAATCGCTATTTCAACTTCAATACCATTCTTCTCACCTTTAAAGTATATGGGTTCAGGGTAAAGCGGTTCTTTTCCTCTTGTGAGATGCTTCAGAAATTCAACAATCCCACCTTCGTAGTGAAATTCAACTTCCTTGTCACTCCTTTCATCTATCAGCTTAATACGCAATCCGGCGTTGAGAAATGCAAGTTCCCTGAGCCTTTTTGAAATGGTATCAAAGCTGAATTCTGTGACCTCAAAGATTTCAGGATCGGGCTTGAATGTCACCTTTGTCCCTGTCAATTTTGTCTCACCAATTACCTTTACGGGAGTAACGGGTTTCCCCCTCTCATATCGCTGGAACCAGATTTTTCCCTCCCTTTTAACTTCAACCTCGAGAAACTCGGAAAGAGCATTTACCACAGAAACACCAACACCGTGCAATCCTCCGGAAACTTTGTAAGTTTTGTTGTCAAATTTTCCTCCAGCATGAAGTTTTGTCATAACAACTTCAAGTGCTGAAATTCCATACTGCGGGTGCTCTTTAACAGGGATACCTCTACCGTTATCCTCCACCGTTATGCTGTTATTTCTGTGAATAATTACCTTTATCTCGGTACAGAACCCTGCAAGGGCTTCGTCCACACTGTTATCAACCACCTCATAAACAAGATGATGCAAACCCTGTGGTCCTGTGGATCCAATATACATTGCAGGACGTTTTCTGACAGCCTCAAGCCCCTCAAGTACTTTGATATTCTCAGCATCATAAACCACACCTTCTTCAAGAACACCTTCAACTTCCTTGGTCATACAACTCTCCTCTCTGTTTGTTACTTACATTTTACCCCTTTTACGCGATACTGTAAAGGTGAAGAAGTCTAAAATCTGCTGATAAAATTGAGGTATTTTACCACTTCACTGCTTATCTTTTCATACTTCACAGGGTAAAAGTATACTCTCCCTGAATTGAGAGAGTCCTCAATTACAACAGGTGGGATGTTCATCTTAAAAAATTTCCTGAAACCTTCTGAGATAAGTCTTGAATATCTTTCCGCATGTCTGTTCAAGTCACCAGCTATCTTAACAAATCTCTCAAGAAGATTCTTCACTTTTTCCTTACTTCCCTTTTTGATAAAAATCGCCCCAAGGGGTAAACCCTCCACTGGAAATTTAAGGTGAGCAAATTTCATTACAAATTCTTCTGGCGACAGAAAAGGTATGTAAACTCCCGGCATTTTGGAGAGAAGCAAACTACCAAAGGGTTCAATAAGGACAAATCCAATCTGTTCCCCGCCAAGAGCGCGGTTAAGTATGAGGGGGTATGGGTTGAACCTGACCATGAAATCACCTTTAATTTTCTGCTTGTAAAACCTGAGAAATGAGAGATGATCCCTGCATCCTGCATAAAGAACAGGGGGAGAGGTGTTGGAAGCTGGCAGGTATAGATGCCCGCTCCTCCACATAACAACATAGAGAGGGTGATAACCGACACCATCTACCTTCCTGAGAAGTTTCAGTCCACTTCTCAGAGAAAATAGAAGCACTTCAGGGTAGCCGTTCTTCTTTAAAGCGGGGAGGATATTCTTTCCTGTTCTCAGACCAACCAGTTTTATATTTTCATCGCCATGAATGGCAGAAAAAGGTATATATGCGAGGGGAGAAAAGGTAAAAAGAACAGACTCTGATTTCAATGAGACAGGAAGTAGAAGTACTAAGAAGACAAGACTCTGAAACTTTCTCTTCACATACTATTCTTGTAAAAAGAAAAGGCCTGGCACCGACCTACTCTCCCACCCGCTGCGGGGTAGTACCATCGGCGCTGGGGGGCTTAACTTCCGTGTTCGGAATGGGAACGGGTGTTTCCCCCCCGCTATGGGCACCAGGCCATATTCTCAAATCTATTTCAAAGCAAATTGAATACATGGAGTCAGCCTTTGAAGTGCCGGGCATGGCAAAGACTTTCGGGCATTTAGTACCGGTCAGCTCAACGCCTTGCGGCGCTTACACCTCCGGCCTATCAACCTCCTGGTCTTGGAGGGCCCTTATCCCCCGATTGCTCGGGAGGGGGAGACCTTATCTTAGGGCGGGCTTCCCGCTTAGATGCTTTCAGCGGTTATCCCTTCCGCACATGGCTACCCAGCTATGCCCCTGACGGGACAACTGGTACACCAGAGGTGCGTCCACCCCGGTCCTCTCGTACTAGGGGCAGGACCCCTCAAGTCTCCTACGCCCGCGGCAGATAGGGACCGAACTGTCTCACGACGTTCTGAACCCAGCTCACGTACCTCTTTAATCGGCGAACAGCCGAACCCTTGGGACCTTCTTCAGCCCCAGGATGAGATGAGCCGACATCGAGGTGCCAAACCTCCCCGTCGATGTGGACTCTTGGGGGAGATAAGCCTGTTATCCCCGGAGTACCTTTTATCCGTTGAGCGACGGCCCTTCCATACGGAACCGCCGGATCACTATGGCCGGCTTTCGCCTCTGCTCGGCCTGTCGGCCTCGCAGTCAAGCCCCCTTATGCCATTGCACTCTACGGCTGGTTTCCAATCAGCCTGAGGGGACCTTATGCGCGCCTCCGTTACCTTTTAGGAGGCGACCGCCCCAGTCAAACTGCCCGCCATGCACTGTCCCCTCCCGGGATAACCGGGACGGGTTAGGTGCTCAGGACACCAAGGGTGGTATCTCAAGGGCGGCTCCACCCCGACCGGAGTCGGGGCTTCACAGCCTCCCACCTATCCTGCGCATGGTGCCCCAAACACCAATGCAAAGCTGCAGTAAAGGTTCACAGGGTCTTTCCGTCTAACCGCGGGTAAGAGGGCGTTTGCACCCCCACCACAATTTCACCGGGTCCCTGGCCGAGACAGTGGCCCAGTCGTTACGCCATTCATGCAGGTCGGAACTTACCCGACAAGGAATTTCGCTACCTTAGGACCGTTCTGAGCTCTCTTCACCCTTCAGGGCTTATCTCCTTCTGGAGCCCCAGGTTGCCCTGGGGGATGGACCATATCATCGTCCGCAGGCCGACGGCTCATCCCCGTTTCGGGGTCTTGCCTGCGTGACGCCTGGCGTATGGCCTCTGAGGATCCCCTGAGGAGGTTACCAAGAACATCCCCTTCATCATACCGATGTTTTCCTCCATCATTCATCTTCTTTCGTATGGAGAGCAATTTCTCTATTCCTTCCTTTGTGAGATGCTCTCCACTCTCTACGATCTCAAAAGCCTTTACAAAATAGCTGAAGTCCCGCTTCTTTTTGGCTGAAAGAAAACGGTATTTTTTAAAGAAAGGGATGACATTTTCTTTAATAGAGTTGAGATTATTGACCTCAAAATACCACACTCCATCCTTTCTTTCCCGCAGAGTACCGCACTGGAGATATCGCTTGAAGAGTGCGAGGATCACTTTATCCCGGTTAGAAACATTGAATGATAGTGAAACCTTCCATCCAAGTCTATAATCCTTACTTTTGCGAAGCATTATCATAAAGGCTCCTTCTCCATCAGCAAAACCTGCGAGATAGTAGCCAATTTTTGGGGGTATTTTTTTAAAATCGATCATCTTAACCTCCCCAGAGTTTCCTGCGGGTGATCCGGTATCCCATCCCGGGAAACACCCCAGGGATTGTTACCACATACACTGATGTGGTACCCTGGAGTTCTCCGGACTTCCCCGCATACAGCCAGGTTTTTTCCGTAACTACAACGGTCCATTGTTATAGTTACGGCCGCCGTTTACCGGGGCTTCGGTTCGGCGCTTCTCCCGTCCGAAGACGGGATAACGCCTCCCCTTAACCTTCCGGCACTGGGCAGGCGTCAGTCCCTATACATCCTCTTACGAGTTTGCAGAGACCTGTGTTTTTGGTAAACAGTCGCCAGGCCCTTTTCACTGCGACCCTCCTCGGCTTCCTCCGCAAGGGAGTACACCTACACGAGGGCACGCCTTCTCCCGAAGTTACGGCGCCAATTTGCCGAGTTCCTTAGCCAGGGTTATCCCGCGCGCCTGAGGTTTCTCACCCCGCCTACGTGTGTCCGTTTGCGGTACGGTCACCTGGTGGTTATGCTTAGAGGTTTTTCTTGGGAGCATGGGATCGGCCAGTTCCCCCGACCGAAGCCGGGGTCCCCATCGCCTCTCAGAGTTGCCCCCGAAGGGGCAGCTTCCCGGATTTACCTGGGAAGCCCTCCTACAGGTTTAGACCGGGACAATCAGTGCCCGGCTGCGCCTACCCTTCTCCGTCACCCCATCGCACCACCAGGTGGCAGGGGAATGTTGACCCCTTTCCCATCAGCTACGCCTTTCGGCCTCGCCTTAGGGACCGGCTAACCCATGGTGGTCGAGCCTTGCCATGGAAACCTTAGGCTTACGGCGATGCGGATTCTATACCGCATTTATCGTTACTCATGCCGGCATAATCACTTCCGTGCAGTCCAGCCTGCCTTACGACAGACCTTCAACCCGCACGGAACGCTCCCCTACCTCCCGTTCCTGACGAATCAGAAACGGGACCGCAGCTTCGGCGGCACGCTTAAGACCCGTTAAATTTTCGGCGCAAAGGTCCTCGACCGGTGAGCTATTACGCACTCTTTAAATGATGGCTGCTTCTAAGCCAACATCCCGGCTGTCTTAGGACCCTCACATCCTTTCCCACTTAGCGTGCACTTGGGGGCCTTAGCTGGCGGTCTGGGCTCTTTCCCTCTCGTCTATGGACCTTGTCGCCCATAGACTGACTCCCGCGATTACACAGGCGGTATTCGGAGTTTGCCTGGGTTTGGTACCCCGGTAAGGGCCCTAGCCCAAACAGTGCTCTACCCCCGCCTGCTACTACGCGAGGCTATACCTAAATATATTTCGGGGAGAACCAGCTATCACCGAGTTTGATTGGCCTTTCACCCCTACCCACAGCTCATCCGAGGAGTTTTCAACCTCCACCGGTTCGGGCCTCCATCCCGTGTTACCGGGACTTCACCCTGGCCATGGGTAGATCACTCGGCTTCGGGTCTACCCCCAGCAACTAAACGCCCTATTCAGACTCGCTTTCGCTGCGGCTCCGGCTCCACGCCTTAGCCTCGCCGCTGAGGGTAACTCGCCGGCTCATTATGCAAAAGGCACGCCGTCACCCCGCTCCGCCGAAACGGAGCAGAGCTCCGACTGCTTGTAGGTGCACGGTTTCAGGTTCTATTTCACTCCCCTAACAGGGGTTCTTTTCACCTTTCCCTCACGGTACTAAGTGCGCTATCGGTCACCAGGTAGTATTTAGCCTTAGGAGATGGTCCTCCCAGATTCCCGCAGGATTCCACGTGTCCCGCGGTACTCGGGTACCAGACCCAGGGAGTCCCTTCCCTCTCGCCTACGGGACTATTACCCTCTATGGTCCAGCTTTCCAGCTGGATTCGGCTAGAGAAGGGATTTGTAACTCCCCGAGGAGTCCGTGGCCTCCTCCGGTCTGGCCCCACTACCCCGCGACTACAACGCCCACGGGCTTTAACGTAGCCGCGGTTTAGGCTACTCCCCTTTCGCTCGCCACTACTCAGGGAATCGCTGTTGCTTTCTTTTCCTCCGGGTACTGAGATGTTTCACTTCCCCGGGTATTGCCTCCCGATCAAATGATCAGGATGCCCCGAGTTTATCGGGGCGGGTTTCCCCATTCGGGCATCCCGGGATCAACGCTTGTTTGACAGCTCCTCCGGGCTTATCGCAGCCTTCCACGCCCTTCATCGCCTCCTGGTGCCTAGGCATCCACCGTGCACCCTTAGTATCTTTGCCATGCCCGGCACTCCAATGACTAACTCCATGTATTCAATTTTCAAAGATCATTGCTTCCTGGTGGAGGTAAGCGGACTCGAACCGCCGACCCCCTGCTTGCAAGGCAGGTGCTCTCCCATCTGAGCTATACCCCCACACTAATGGTGGGCCTAAGTGGATTTGAACCACTGACCTCACCCTTATCAGGGGTGCGCTCTAACCAGCTGAGCTATAGGCCCACACCTACCTTTCAAAGAGCATACCGCTCTTTGAAAACTGAATAGTGACCGGGAGGCGCCAATTTTTCCTTAGAAAGGAGGTGATCCAGCCGCAGGTTCTCCTACGGCTACCTTGTTACGACTTCACCCCAATCGCCGGCCAATCCGTGGACCCCTGCCTCCCCGCCGAAGCGGGGTTAGCTCCGAGGTCTTCGGGACCAGCCGACTCTCGTGGTGTGACGGGCGGTGTGTACAAGACCCGGGAACGTATTCACCGCGGCGTAGCTGATCCGCGATTACTAGCGATTCCGCCTTCATGGAGTCGAGTTGCAGACTCCAATCCGAACTGGGCCCGCTTTTCTGGGATTTGCTCCCCCTCGCGGGTTCGCTTCCCTCTGTAGCAGGCATTGTAGCACGTGTGTAGCCCTGGGCATAAGGGCCATAAGGACTTGACGTCGTCCCCTCCTTCCTCCGGGTTATCCCCGGCAGTCCCCCTAGAGTGCCCAACTTAATGGTGGCAACTAGGGGCAGGGGTTGCGCTCGTTGCGGGACTTAACCCAACATCTCACGACACGAGCTGACGACAGCCATGCAGCACCTGTCCCGATGTCCCATTGCCGAAGCAATGGGAAGACCCCCTTTCAGGGGCTGTCATCGGGATGTCAAGCCCAGGTAAGGTTCTGCGCGTTGCTTCGAATTAAACCACATGCTCCACCGCTTGTGCGGGTCCCCGTCAATTCCTTTGAGTTTTAGCCTTGCGGCCGTACTCCCCAGGCGGGGCACTTAACGCGTTAGCTACGCCACCGAGCTTAACGCCCGACAGCTAGTGCCCATCGTTTACGGCGTGGACTACCAGGGTATCTAATCCTGTTTGCTCCCCACGCTTTCGGGCCTCAGCGTCAGGGACGCCCCAGGTGGCCGCCTTCGCCACCGGTGTTCCTCCCGATATCTGCGCATTTCACCGCTACACCGGGAATTCCGCCACCCTCTAGCGCCCTCGAGCTCCGCAGTATCGGATGCAATTCCACGGTTGAGCCGTGGGCTTTCACATCCGACTTGCAGAGCCGCCTACGCCCCCTTTACGCCCAGTGATTCCGAGCAACGCTCGCGCCCTACGTATTACCGCGGCTGCTGGCACGTAGTTAGCCGGCGCTTCCTCTGGGAGTACTGTCAACCCCAACATGCTCTTAACACGTCGGGGCTTCCTCCTCCCTGACAGGGGTTTACACCCCGAAGGGCTTCATCCCCCACGCGGCGTCGCTGGATCAGGCTTTCGCCCATTGTCCAAGATTCCCCACTGCTGCCTCCCGTAGGAGTCTGGCCCGTGTTTCAGTGCCAGTGTGGCCGACCACCCTCTCAGGCCGGCTACCCGTCTTAGGCTTGGTAGGCCATTACCCTACCAACTACCTGATGGGCCGCGGGCCCATCCCCAGGCGGCAGCTTGCATTAGCAGAGGCCACCTTTTCTCCCGCCACCGAAGTGACGGGATGTTATCCGGTATTAGCCCCAGTTTCCCAGGGTTATCCCGGTCCCGGGGGTAGGTTACCCACGTGTTACTCACCCGTTCGCCGCTCTACTCCCCCGCCGAAGCGAGGTTTCACGCTCGACTTGCATGTGTTAGGCACGCCGCCAGCGTTCGCTCTGAGCCAGGATCA
>JALSOY010000149.1 GCA_026986235.1 Caldifarciminota bacterium | reverse complement strand
AAAGAAAATCAGGACTTCCTTGTGAATGAAATTCAGAAAAGAGGGTTTACCGCATACAGAACTCACACGAACTTTGTTCTCGTAAATGCGGGTGTAAGGGCAAATTTCATCCGTAATAAGCTTTTCGAAAAGGGCATTCTTGCTAAAACTTACAGTACACCCGGAATTCTAAACGGTTTCTTGAGGATTTCCATTGGCCTCTTTGAGGACCTGCAGAAACTGCTGAAAGAACTGGACACTATCCTTCCTGCGAGGCTTTTGATTTTTGACATGGACGGTGTGCTCGTGGATGTCAGAGATTCTTACAGGACGACTATAAAGCTGACGGCTGAATTTTTTACAGGCGAAGAAGTTTCTTACGAAGAGATACAAAAGTTCAAAGACAGAGGCGGTCTTAACAATGACTGGGATCTCACTCTCGAGATTATCAGGTCAAGAGGCGTTGATATCGGGAGGGAGGAGGTGATTTCAAAGTTTCAGGAGCTCTTTCTTGGAGAAGATTTTAACGGTCTGATAAACCGGGAAAGATGGGTGCTGAAAAAAGAAATACTGGAAAAACTTTTTGAAAATTATAGACTTGCGATTTTCACCTCAAGGCCCCGGGAAGAAGCTCTATACACCCTGAAAAAATCTGGAACACTTCACTACTTCGACGAAATAATCGCTCTCGAAGATGTAAGAAGGTCCAAACCACATCCCGAAGGGATTAACAAGATACTGGAAAAGTTAAAGGTTAAGCCCGAAAACGCCGTTTATGTTGGTGATACAGTGGACGACATGATCGCGGCAAGAAGGGCCGGCGTTACAGGAGTTGCCGTCGCACCACCAGATACGGACATCTCCATTTATTCACAACTTTATACTCAATACGGTGCCAGCTTTACCCTATCCAGTGTCAACGAAATACCCGGGTTTTTAAGTAAGCATTTTGATGGAGGAGAAAAGTAGTATTCCCAGTACCACATTTCTGAAAACGGTGGCTGACACCCTTCTTACGAAGAACCTTCCTGTAAGAACTGCAAAAACGGATGTAACTGCCAACAAAATGATTATACCCAGGTCCCCTTTGTGAATCAGGGTGTATTTTGAGTAAACGAGAATTTTTATAAGGTTCAACAGTACGGCGTTTACGGACATCGTGCCTATAAATTTTTCCTTTCTCAGACCGAGCTGAAGGAGTATCGCTCCTTTGATGGCCGCCCCCGTTCCAATCACGCCTGCAAAGAAACCGTAAAGGAAACCACCGGCAACGATCAGACGACTGCCAACTCTAACTCTGTCAATAAAGCCTGTATAGGAGTTTAAAACATAAAAAAGGATCATAAGTCCCAGTATTTTTTGCACCGTCTCAACAGGGAAGGAAACGAGTGAAAGGGCACCTACGAGCACCCCGGGTATTGCGCCGAGCCACAGGAGGTTTGTTGCCCTCCAATCAATGTACTTCCAGAAGACTACGGACTTTGTTACATCACCGGCCAGGAAGAAAAAGGCAAGGATTGCAATGGATTTCTTTAATGGAATAACGAGGGCCGAAAGGGGGATGATAATAAACGCACCCCCGATACCAAAAGTTGAGGAAACCACCCCACCCCCGAAGGCGATTAACGCAAGGACGAGGCCATCAAGCGTACCCATCAAAATGCATAGGTATGAAGAGATGGAATTCCGAGTATTTTAGCAAGCCAGTTGACTCCAAGGAAGGTGAAGATCATGGCAACAAAGCCGAGAATGTTCAGAAAAGAGGCAAATCCACGACCGAGCTTCGGCGTTACCTTCGCATGCAGGTATCCGGCAAAGATAATCCAGGTGATAAGAGACCAGGTTTCCTTCGGATCCCACGCCCAGTAGCCACCCCAGGCATCTTCTGCCCACGCGGCACCGGAAAAAATACCGAATGTCAGGAAGGGAAAACCAAACAGGATCAGATTGTACGCCATTACATGGAACCTCTCGAGTTTCCTAACATCAAGGCCGTACCTCTCCCCACCACCTTTTCCAACAATGGGCTTCAATATGAGATAAACCACTTCGACGGCAAATGCGGTAACAAAGTAGGCATAGGATGCAAATGCACCCATAACATGTATCTCAAACCAGTAGCTCTGCAGTGCCGGGTCAAGTGGCTTCGTCGTATAGGGCAACTTTGTGTAGGCAAAGATCAACGACCCCACCACAACAGGAAGAACGATTGCCCCGGCAAGGTACACTCCCCTCCTCCATTCCACCACAATGTAGGCGATAATCGCTGACCAGGCAAACCAGGAAATGGCCTCGTAGAGAGTCTGAAAAGGTGCATGACCCGCATCGTACCACCTGACAAAGATAAATAGCGTGTGCACTGAAAACGCGAATATCAGGATTGACCTTGGAACTACCGACCTGATCTTTTGAGGTGATATAAAGTACAGGAGATAAAACACAAATGCCACACCGTAAAGCACGGTATAGGCGAGGTAGAGAAACCTTTCAAAACTCATAAAAGATCCTCCCATTTTATTTCCTTACCTTCCGCAACGACCATCTCAGGTCTCGATGCCAGCCTGAACGGATCATCCTTCCAGAGGATGATACTCGCCAGTTTCCCCTTTTCAATCGTCCCGACTTTATCGTCTATTTCCAGAATTTTCGCATTTCTGTAAGTGATTATACTCAATGCTTCCTCTTCTGACATGCCAAAGTAAAGGAAATTCCTGAGAGTGATGAAGAGGAGCTTTGCCAGAATTACAGGGTGGTCCGTCATCAGACCGAAGAACAGACCTGAATCCATAAGGAGTTTGACATTGTAAAGTCTCTCGTGCTTCAACTCCACCTTGTACGGGAAGGAGTCAAGAGGTCCGTAAACTGCGTTTA
>JALSOY010000148.1 GCA_026986235.1 Caldifarciminota bacterium | reverse complement strand
GAGTGGTGTAAAGGTCGTTTCTCCCGGAGATGGTATGGCGACCCTCATAGGGCCCTCTATCTGGATAAAAAATGTTTCCCATGTTTTTACTGACTCAATTCCCCTGAATCACCTGAAAAAGGATTCGACATTTACCGTAAAGATTATTCCCCCGGATCCAAGGGTAAAGACCATTCCGGAGTCTGCAAGGGTGAGGGTATTCCTCGAGCCGAGGGTTGAAGCAAGAGTCAAAATCCCTGTTAGTTTCAAAAATCTTGCAAAAAACTATAGTTTAAAAGCCTCCCATTACTACTTGTACCTCACCGTGTCAGGGGCCCCGAGTGTTCTGAAAGATACCACCCGTATAAGGGCTTACATAGATTTAAAGAGCTTCCCGCCTGGAGACTATTTATTGAAGCCCGATGTGGATGCCCCTGGTCTCATAGATGTCATTGGTATAGAGCCTGAAGAGATCCTCGTGAAAATCAGAAAGATTGGAGTCAATTATCCATTCTGACCATCATCTGAAAAGTTTCCACCAGACTACAAATCCCGTGATGTAAATCGAGATCAAAACAAGTCCTATAAGAGGGATATAAAGTACGGTGAAACCCTTCAAAATGTTCATGTAAGCCCTTCCTGTGTGGATTTCCAGTGCCAGATTCCAGAGTGATATGGGGAGATTCTCTATTTCTTCGGGCATCCCGGGAAACTTTCCACGATGCCCAATCGGCTTCGCCCCTCTGTCGTAGTCAAAATAGAATTCCCCGAAATCGTCAGTGTAACCTGTCACCAGTGGGGAAGGATACCTGTAACCGGGGATCCCTCTTATGTAATCTATATACACTCCCGTTCTGTAATTCCAGTCAAAAAGACCATCGAAAGATCCCACCAAAAGATGACCATCCCCCTTTTTCCTGAAAACTGTGACTCCCATGACATTTATTGGTGGGGCGGGTTTTAATCTCAAAAGCGGCTTCGTGAGACTTTCTTCAGCGTAAAATATACCCCTGTTTGTAGCCACAATGTATCCACCCTCTTCGTAAACAATGGCTCTCAGACGGTCAAACCAGGGATTTCCGGAATCAAGCGTTGTAAAGGGGATGGCCCTTACCATTTTGTTTGCAATAATAATCAGGAAAGGTGGTCTGAGAAACATCCCCGTAACCGTTACTATTAGAAGAAAGAGGATCATCATCCAGCCAAATCGGTTGTGCCACTTCAAAAGAAATCTCATGCTTTTTCTCAGTTTCACAAAGGGAGAACTTTTGAATTTCAGTAAATAAAAACCGAGGAAATAATAAAGGCCTGACAGAACCAGAAAAGTGAAGACCAATCCCATGATGTCCACAAAAAGTTTACCCACAGTTCCAAAAAGCTCACCTGAATGAAGCATCCAGAATGTTTTGAACAGGCTCACGCGCCTTTTATACCCTGAAGGTGCAGGTAGCTGGATTACTGTGAAAGTTTTAAGATCCCGTGTTTTCACGAGGTGAGACCTTGTGAGGAGAATAACAGTGTCTTGCTTCTCCGTTATGTCCACCACCCTTTTTTCCTTGGTGGGAATGCGGATTTTTTCCCAGTTTCCTTTATCCAGTTTATAAAGACCAAAGAGGGTGCCTGCGAGGATGTAGCCGGTTTTTGTCCTCCGGATCTTGCAGATCTTTCTATTGTCCATGCCTCGGGGAAACCCCTTCATGAATGGAATGAAGGTGTTTCGTGTGTAGAGCCAGATTCCTATGTTCCCATAGATCAAAATACTGTCAGAACCTATCTTCTCAGTACCTTTGACAGCGGCATTGTTCCAGTTTCTGAATTTATACACATCAGGTAGCAGGTTTCTACTAACATCTATGTGAGATACCAGTCTTCTGTGGTTGAGAATGATGCCACTAACGGGTATAAGGAGGATAAACCCGAGGAGTATAACGCTCACCCATTTATGCCAGGTAATAAAAAATCTCACCATTTCAGAAAGGTTTTCCATGATAAATCAACCTGCTCAGGAGTTCAAGAACCGGATCATTGCAATTTGCAATGTAGGGGGTGATGGGTTGGAAATTACAATGTATCATGCGGACTTACATGTTGGGATTTTGAAGAAATAAGGGAGTTTTAGGCTCATACCGGGTTTGGCAGGAAAATTGCTCTTAATATTAGTGTAGAAAATAAAGATCTTTAAAAAGGAGGTTAAGAGGTATGAGACGGATAACAAAAAAGGACAGGGGCTTTACACTGGTAGAGCTCATGATAGTGGTTGCCATCATAGCAATTCTGGCAGCCATTGCAATTCCTCAGTACAGGAAGTTCCAGCTGAGAGCCAAGACGGCTGAGGCAAAGACCAACATTGGAGCAATTGCGACAGCTGAAGAGGCATTTGCAGGTGAGCATGGTGTTTATGTGCTCTGCGCATCCGACCCCAACAGGGTGGGTCCCAGGAAAAATGCATGGAGAAACCCCAGGGACAACGAGAGCTTCAACCTCATCGGATTTAAGCCAGCCGGTGATGTTTACTACAGCTATGCAGTGAGAGCAGGAAACCCTGGTGCCATACACGGCGGACTTGGGTACACCACTTCTACATCCATGGATGTGAACGGAAACTTCAGGAATGCTGTTAATGTGAGAGACGGACAGGTTGACATAACGATTTACGCGACAGGTGACCTTGATGGAGATGGAGCCCGTGCAACATTCAGGAGAACAGACGAATCTACAGAGATTCTCCCTTATCCTGGCGGAGCAGGCGTATCGGAGTTCTAAGGTATAGTTGAAGAGGGGGGCGCCGCGCTTTGCGCGGCGCCCTCCTCTTTTTATACCCTAAGAATAGAACGCTCGAAAACACGAAAGAGAATTTTCACCGCTATGTAAAGAGATATTACCAGACTTACAACTGTGAGCAAAAGATGCCTTTCCAAAATCCCCATCGTTAAAGCCTCTCTAAGTACCATCATGATGTTGACTCCGGGGAGGTAAAACACCCAGTCAGGCAGATAGAGATTCGTTAACACCTGAGTAAATAAAAGTGGGACAGCAATAAGTATTATGATTGGAGTCATGTAATTCTGCGCCTCCCTGTAACTCCTCGCATAGGAACTGGCGATAAGTATCACTGAGGATGCAAGGAGAATGTAAATCAACATCAGGAAAAAGACGATAAAGAAATCCCTCAGAGAGATGCTTAACCCCAAAATAGAGAAGTCGTTTATTCCACCCGGTGACCTGAAGAATAACAGATTGAGCCCAAAAATTCCCACGAGGATCAAAACCGACGAGATGAAAGATATGGTAGCAACGAGTAACAGCTTACCTGTCAGAATGTCCCTTTTACTGACAGGCAGGGATAGCAGCACGATTAGGGTTTTTCTCTCTTTTTCCCCTGCAACGGTATCAACTCCCGGGGCAATACCTCCGGTCAGGACTCCAAAGATCAGAAGGAATCCCAGGGTGATCCCCGTAAGTACACCCTTCATCTCCCTATTCGAGATAACGCTGTTTGTTACGATCTTCACCCTCCGTGTGGCAAAATTTTCCCCCGCATACCCTCTGAAAGTTTCAATCAGGAGCTTCGCCCTGCTCAGGGCAATCTTTGAAGTTTCAGATAGAGGGTTGAAATAGATCTCCACCTCAGGAGGATCTTTACTGACTATCCTTACATAAAGGTCAATCTTACCCTTTTTTAAGGCTTTAACAGGGTCATTTGCTATCGTTAAATTGATAAGGTCAGACCTTGCAAACTGCTCAAAAAATCCAGGGATGCGGAATCCGCTGAGCATAACATTTGAAGGCCTGAACTTTGCCTTTTCAGAAGATTTCTGGGCGATCATCTGTGGCACATTTACGAAAATGGGAAGTATAACAAGGGGGACTATTATCGTGGAGTAAAGAACCCGTTTGTTCCTGATCGAGTCTTTTATTTCTTTTTTATAGATTGTCAGGACCTTTTTAAAGTTCATAACCTATGGCTCTGATAAAAATCTTTTCGAGTTTTTTCTCGCCATATTTCTCCTGGAGTTCTTGTAAGGTGCCGGATGTAACGATGTTACCCTTATGGATAATGGCGATTCTGTCTGCGATTTCTTCCACTTCAGCCATTATGTGAGTGGAATAGAGGATGGATTTACCATTTTCCCTTTCTTTTCTGACGATCTTTTTGAAGGTTTCTCTTGCAGGGACATCGAGGCCGTCAGTGGGCTCGTCGAGGATGAGGATGGGGGGATGAGGCAGAAGGGCTCGCGCAAGCGAGCCCTTCTGCCTCATCCCCCTCGATAACTCACTTCCCCTCTTTTCAAGAAAATCTATCCCGAGTTCCTCGGATAACTCCTCTATCCTCCTTCTAATTTCCTGATTACTCAGACCGTAAATCTCACCCCAGAATTGTAAACTCTCCCTCACCTTCAGTCTTTCGTAGATTCCGTTCTCCTCAAGAACCGCACCTATCTTCTTCCTGTATTCGTACTTTCCAGGGCTAACTTTTTCGCCATCCACGAAAACATCACCCTCATCAGCCTGAAGGAGCCCGAGGATGATGAAGATCGTCGTCGTCTTCCCGGCTCCGTTGGGACCGAGGAGGGCAAAGACTTCCCCTTCCCTCAACTCGAAACTGATACCGTTTAGCGCCTTTGTTCTTCCGTAACTCTTATGAAGATTCCTGACTTCAATTACACCCACTCAGGCAAACCTCATCAATTTTCCATCCAGCCAGATTGAACAATGTAAATTTTACGGCACTATCTGTTACTTTAACAATACCGTAGCTATACTCGTTGTTGAATTTCTCCACATATTGTGCCGTTTTTTCCACACCTGAAGGTGCACCACCTCCTCCACAGATGAGCTGATAGAAATCACTCACTTCTGCCTTTCGGATCAAACTCTGAAAAATCTTCGAACTCCGGAAGAAACCGGGTTTTACCCTCACCCTTGCGTACACATGCTCGTGGGCGTTGAAAAGAGCGGTTATCCCGTGATTAAAAAGCAGGGCAGCGGCAGAGTCCCGGGCCTCAGGATGGAGGTCAAGGGCTGAACCTTCGTGAGAACCCGAAGGCAGAAGAGGCTCATGCCAGAAGACGAACCTGTAAGGCAATCTTACACTGGCCAAAATACTGTCAGCCCATTCAAACTGAGTCCTGTCCAGTCTGACGGAATAAACGCTGTCCCCCGACACCCTCTGGTTGTAGTCAGTATTGAGTACAAGAAATAGCGCGGGACCGATCCGAAAACTGTAAACATTTCCTCTATAAGGTGGTTGTCCCTCAGGCCCATTATCCGGATTTGGAAAGTACTTTTCCCAGAAGTTTTCTGCACTCAAGGGTGGAGGTGGATCGTAATAGACGCCCTTTTTTACCCTGATCATGGGGGCACTGGCATCGTGGTTTCCCACAACCGTAAAAACCGGTAGGAAGTGAGATGCAGGCTCAAGGGCCCAGAGCCAGGTCTCGTACATTACTCTCACAAAATTCGTGTCCTCAGTGTACCCCCTTATAAGATCACCGATGACGACCATAAACGCCGCACTATCTCTGAAACTTTCTAACGCAATTCTTCTCAGAACTTCGGTGTTGACACCGTTTATCCTCTCCCCTGTACCCGGAGTTTTCCAGCTTGCCCTCGTATCACCAAATACGGAAAATTTGAAGTTGTAGGGATCCGGTATTCTGAATCTGTAGGGTCTCGTCTCAAGTGTGTCCTCTTTTGTTTTGCACCTGATACGGTAGTCATAACTTCTACCGTATGAGAGGCCTGAGAGCCTCACTCTGTGCCATTTTGAAAAAGTCCCATCGGTGTAAACTTTTCCGTTAGAGAGAATGACCTCACCCTTTGAGGGAAGATTTGTCTTCCAGGAAACGGTGATTCCGTCTTCAGAGAGGTTACCTAAATAGGGACCTATGTCTATAACCAGGCCTTGCTGCCACTTTCCGTTTCTCTCAACAACCCGGAACCTGTAGCCGCGGGAGCTTATCTCTTTACCCTTTTCAATATCCGTTGCCTCGATCTGGAAATAGTACACCTCGCCGGGTTTGATGTTTTTGATTCTGAATTCGAAAAATGTGTCGGATGTGTCCCTGTACCAGATGTTGTGCAGGTATCTTGGTTCAAACATTTCAACACCTGTGTTCTGTGTCAATTCAGACTCGCCGGAATAGTAGATATTGGGCATTTTAAGAAGGTGGTCACTCTTTATAGACACGACGACTGCCGAGTCTTCAACTCTGATCTGAGGTTCTATGACATAGAATGGAAGTTTAAGAGTCAGAAAAAAAATTAACGCCGTCATTTCAGTTATCTCCCGGGTTACCCGAATCGTCGAATTTCAGGATCCGGGGCTTTATGGTCTTTGCTTCCTCCAGATCCACGAGGGCGTAAGAGGCTATGATGACGGGGTCGCCAACTTCTCCGAGTCTTGCCGCCGCACCGTTGAGAACCACTTCCCTCTTTCCCCGTTCTCCGGGAATGATGTAAGTTGAGAACCTTGCTCCATTTGAGATGTTGTAAACTTCAACTTTCTCGTAGGGCAGAAGGCCGGATTTATCCATATAATCCGGGTCAAGGGTGAGGCTACCTTCGTAGTTGAGGTTCCTGCCTGTAATTCTTGCCCTGTGAATCTTTGATTTCAGTACCCAGATTTTCACTTCAGGCTCACCTCCATGTTGTCAATGAGTCTCGTTGAACCCACCCAGACTGCAAGAGCAATAAGAGTTCCATCTTCAATTTTTACCACCGGGAGGAAGTTTTCCGGATCGACTATTTCAACATAGTCAATTTTTGTTACATGCGGATGAGACTTTATGAGTTCAATCATTTTCTCCCTTACCACTCCAGGATTTCTCTCACCTTTTTTAATGAGTTCTTCTGCGAGCTTCAGGGCTTTGAAAAGTGCAAGTGCATCTTTCCTCTCTTCGGGAGATAGGTACTGATTTCTTGAACTCATGGCAAGTCCGTCAGCCTCGCGTACTATTTCACCGGGTATGATTTCAACTCCCATGTTCAGGTCAGCGACCATTCTTTTTATCACCTTGTACTGCTGGTAATCCTTTTTGCCGAAGTAAGCCCTGTGGGGTCCGACAATGTTGAATAGTTTTGTAACCACGGTGGTGACACCTTTGAAATGGCCGGGTCTGAAGGCGCCACATAGACGGGTTGTGATGTCCTCAACCTCCACATAGGTTCTGTATCCCTCGGGATACATTTCTTCAGCAGAAGGGTAGAATGCTATGTCCACATTTTCTCTCTCAAGTTTTTTTCTGTCTCCCTCAAAGTCTCTTGGATACTTTTCAAAGTCCTCGTTAGGACCAAACTGTGTGGGATTTACAAAAACCGAGACCACGACGATGTCGTTATCTTTTCTCGCCATTCTTACCAGCGAGAGATGGCCCTCGTGGAGGGCGCCCATGGTGGGAACAAATCCAATGGTTTTCCCCTCCATCCTCAGTTTTTCCGCAGTATTCATCATGTCGTTAACACTGTTTATAACCCTCATATTATCACCTCCGGGAAAGCATGTGTTTGTGAATAAAAGTATAAAGCAATTTATACAGCCTGAGGTGGAGGAAGGGAAGAGATCAGGAAATCTCCTTCAGGATAATGCGCTCGAGATCTTTGAGTTTTTCTATCGTATAGTCAGGGGTAACGCTCCCGGTTTGTCCACGGTTCAGTAGTACGGCTTTTAAACCTGCAAGTTTTGCACCTTTAACATCGTGTTCTGCCAGATCTCCCACCATCAGGGTTTCCTGTGGGTCCGTTTTTAGACGCTCAAGTGCTCTCCTGAATATTTCGGGATCAGGTTTTCTTATACCCTCCCCCGCAGAAGACATAATGACATCGAAATACGGGGTAAGATCAAATTTTTTCAGCAGTCTTTCCACGAATCTGTGGCAGGTGGTGTTGGAAATGAGTCCTATTTTCAGATTTTTTTCTTTAAGAAATTCGAGAATTCCCCGGGCGTGGGGATCAAGTGTGTATTTCTCAATTTCAGGCGTAAAGAAGGCGTCCACCGCCCTCTTTTTCGTGTGGCTGTTGAGTTCTGGAATTCCTAAAAGTTGCATGACACGCTCGAATACCTGATCAGCTGTTACTTCTTTAAGCGTGGCGCTGGCACGGATGATACCCTCCACCCTCTCTTTTGTCCATACTTTTAGAAGTCTTTCAAAATCAATGTGGATACCGTCAAGGGATATTACCCTGTGTATGAGTTTAACCCCCTGGAAGTTGGTCTCATTCAGGTCTCCGGTGAATTTTACCAGTGTATTGCCAAGGTCAAAGATTACGGCTTTCAGCTTCGCCTTTTCTTGAGAACTTCTTGCGTAGGAGGTACCCGCCTCATCCTGAGCCATCAACTTCTCTCCTTTTCCTGTAAATTTCTTCAAGAAATTTTCGGAGTTCTTCAGGATCTCTCATTAAAATTTTCAATTCCATAAGGACATTGGAGAAATCCTGAAGGGCGTCCTCGATGTTTTTCCGGTTCGTAAACAGAATGTCAAGGGCCATTTCCGGATTCTGAGCTGCGAGTCTTGTCGTGGATTTTATACCGGGACCCCAGAATCTGCTGAACTTTGAAGACAGGTGGGTAAGTGCGAGGGCGAGGACATAGGGCATGTGGCTCGTGTAAGCCATAATCCTGTCGTGGATCTCTGGCTCTATCCACACGGGATTTGCCCCGGTGTCCCTTACGAGGTTTTCAACGACCACCCTGTCCTTTTTTCTGAGATTACCGGTGAGAAAAAATGGAGTTCCCTGAAAAAGGGAAGAGGACCAGCTTTCAGGCCCTATTTTTTCTGTGCCTGCGAGGGGATGGCCACCCACAAACCTGAAGCCGTACTTTCGAGCCTCTTCCATAACTTCAACCTTCGTACTGCCAGTATCCATTACTATGCCCGAAAAATCTCTGAAAATGCCAAGAAGTTTTTTTATCTCTCTGACAGGCACGGCCAGAATAACGATTTCGGAAAAGTTTTTCAATTCTCCGTAGTTTTCGGTCACACCGTCTATTTTACCTGAAATTGCCTCCCTGATTTCTTCCGATATGTCCATTCCCGTTATCCTGTACTTACCCGTTTTTTTAAGAGCGAGGGCAAGGGAACCACCTATCTGGCCGAGTCCCACTATACCGACTTTCACCTCTTCTCTCCTGGATAAGATCCAATCACTTTAACGAAGGTTGCTATCTTAAGAAGTTCGATCAATGCCTCCTCCACATGAGGTTCGGATATGTGCCCCTCGAAGTCGAGGTAGAAAAGGTATCTCCATGGGGTGTTTTTGTCCGGTCTTGATTCTATCTTCGTAAGGTTTATACCCCTTTTCGCGAAGGCCTCAAGGCATCTCAGGAGGGCACCTGGTCTGTGCCTGGTGGAGAAGACTACAGATGTTTTGTTGTAATCCCCTTTTTCCGGCTCCTCTCTTGATAGAACGAAAAATCTCGTGTAGTTCCAGGGGAAATCCTCAATAGACTCGTCAACGATTTTGAGGCCGTATATGCGGGCTGCCCTCTCTGACGCGATACAGGCATAAGCTGGATCGTTCATCTCTTTTACCTTCCTTGCGCTTCCCGCGGTGTCAAATTCAGGAATTGCCACAAGATTCTTCCTCCTTATGTAGTTTTCGCACTGAGCAAGTGCCTGCGGATGGGATACCACATACCTGATAGTCCTTTGAGAGGCTCCTTCGACCGACAGAAGGTTGTGAGAAACCCTGATGGTAACCTCGCCGTAAACATTAAGGGTGGATGTAAAAAGGAGGTCATAACTCTGTGTTATTGAGCCAGCAACGGTATTTTCGATCGGCAGGATACCAAAATCCGCATCACCGTTTTGAACGAGATCAACGACTTCCTGGAGGGAAAAACAGGGCATGGTTTCAATCTCTCTGCCGTTAAAAAATTTGTAGGCTGCCTCCTCTGAGTATGCCCCTTTCTCTCCCTGGAAAGCCACTCTAATCATGCAGGTCACTCCTCAGGTTTTTTGCACCACGGAGATACACATGCCTTATCTCTTCCTGAGCTTTAGTGGATTCAAATAGTATCAGAACCCTTATCGTCATTGGTAGGGCGTTAACGACTTCCATCTGCTGCATGTCAAGAAGGGGTACATTCTTAAGTCCCATGAGTCTCGCCCCTTCTGCGGGATATGCCGCATTCAGGTCTTTCGTAGCCGTGAATATGATGGCACTTATCCTTTCGGGCTCAATCTGGTTGCGCAAAAACATCTCTTTCAGGAGTTCCTGCGTGCGACTTAAAATCTCCTCTTTCGTGTTTTTATCGCAGGTGATTGCGCCTCTGACTCCCCTGATCATGCCTTTCCGCTCGATCCAAAGAGTCTCATCTTCATGCGGACAGTTTCTTTAACGAATTTCATGCCTTCTCCTAAATACTTCCGTGGATCAAAAATGTCGGGATTTTCATGGAGATACTCTCTCACACCTGCCAGAAAGGACAGCCGGAGATCAGTATCGATATTTATCTTTGCAATTCCTGCTTTTATTGCCTCTTTTATCTGATCGTCCGGTACCCCGCGGGCTCCTTTGAGCTTTGCTCCGTACCTCTCTGCCAGTTCGACTATTTCAGGAATAACTCCGCTTGCTCCGTGCAGGACGAGGGGGATCTGCACAAGTTCACGAATCTTCCGGATCCTTTGAATATCGAGTTTGGGCTCACCTTTAAACTTGTAAGCACCGTGTGATGTTCCCACTGCCACTGCAAGGGCATCAACACCTGTTAATTCAACAAATTCTTTTGCCTCCCGGGGATCGGTTAAAACCGCTTCTCTCTCACTTACATTGACAATGTCTTCCACTCCCCTGAGTCTTCCAATTTCGGCTTCAACGGTAACGCCCACGGCATGGGCAAGATCCACAACCTTTGAGGTAATTTCCACATTTTCTTCAAAACTTTTGTCCGAAGCGTCTATCATCACAGATGTAAATCCGTGCCGGATGGCAGAAACAATGACCTCCCAGTGTTTTCCGTGATCAACATGTAATGCCAGGGGAATACTGACCTTTCCCGCAGCTACTTTCACGAGTTCGGCAAGATACTCAATTCCCGCGTAGTTCATTGCCCCCTCGCTTACGGCAACTATCACAGGTGATTTCTCCTCTTCAGCGGCTTCAACTATAGCCTTGAGAAACTCCAGGTTGTTGATGTTAAAAGCACCAACTCCGTATCCTCTTTTTCTTGCATCATCAAGAATTTCTTTCATCGTTACGAGCGCCATTTATTAACCTCCATTTTTAATAGTTTAATCCCCCGGTTTCGTTATTCAAAGTTTTTCAGGATATGCGTGGAGCAAAAAGAGGTAAGAAAAGTTATTCCGTCTGCCGTGAAAACTGTCGCTCGATGGAAGAGTTGATCTCTCTGAATCTGAAAAGATGGGATGATATGTATGAGTCAACAGCGGAAAAACCGAGGGTACCGATATACCAGAAAAGG
>JALSOY010000147.1 GCA_026986235.1 Caldifarciminota bacterium | reverse complement strand
CATGTGGAACCTGTAACTCTTTCTTCCCCTGAGGGTTACAGGGTGTACGAAAGGAGCTTAACTGCCATTCTCGGTTACGCCCTCTCGAAGATCGATCCTTCAAGTAAACTCTACACTTTACACTCATACAACAACGGAATTTACTGTGAGATCGAAGGCACTGATGTTACGGAAAAATTGGTGGACAAACTAAAAACACTTATGGAAAAGGTTGTCTCGGAAGACATTGAAATCCCCGTTTATGTGGTGGATGAAGAATCTGCTGTAAAGATTTTTAAGAGCATACCTGGCAGAGAAGACACCGTGAGGCTTTTCAGGTACCTACCCGAGCATCAGAGGATCTGTATTTTCAAAATTGACGACTATACCGAATATTCCTACATCCCTCTCGTCCACAGGACAGGAGTTATAAAAAAATTTGACCTCATCGTAAAGAGACCCGGTGTAATCGTGCTCCTTCCTGAAGAGAGGGACCCTCACAGACTGAGCCCGCTCAGAGAGTCTCCCAAACTGTTCAAAACTTTTGAAGAATCTTCAAGATGGGCAAGGATACTGGGCGTCAACGACGCAGGATCTCTGAACAGGGTAATTACCACAGGTGATGTTTCAGATTTTATAAAAATAGCCGAGGCACTTCACGAGAAAAAGATCGCACAGATAGCAGACGAGATAACGGCAGAATACAGCAAGATAAAACTCGTACTGATTGCAGGCCCATCTTCATCGGGGAAGACTACATTTGCCAAAAGACTCGGAATACAACTAAGAGTCAACGAAAAAAATCCTGTTGTCATATCCCTTGACAACTACTTCCTTGACAGAGACAGAACCCCAAGGGACGAGGATGGAAACCCTGACTATGACTCCATAGAGGCCCTTGACCTTGAATTGATCAACAGGCACCTAAAGGAGTTACTCGAGGGTAAAGAAATAGAGGTCCCCAGGTTCGACTTCAAAAAGGGGAGAAGGGTAAAAGGTGGAAGAAAACTGAGGCTCAGAAGGGGTGACATCGTGGTTATCGAAGGCATCCACGGACTGAATCCGAGGCTGAGCGAGCTCGTTCCAGATGATGCCAAGTTCAAAATTTATGTCAGCGCACTGACACAGATATGTGTTGATTCGCACAACAGGATCTCCACATCGGATACCCGTCTTATAAGACGCATCGTGAGGGACCACCTGTTTCGGGGACACTCTGCCCTTGAGACCCTGCAGATGTGGCCAAATGTGAGAAAAAACGAAGAAAAATACATCTTTCCCTATCAGGAAGAGGCCGATGTGATGTTCAACTCCTCCCTCGTGTACGAAATGGCAGTTTTGAAACTTTACGCTGACACTGTTCTGCAACAGGTGACTCCGGACCATCCCGAATACTCGGATGCGGTGAGACTCCTTACCATTTTATCTCACTTCCTTGGAATACTGCCCACCGAGGTGCCACCCACTTCGATCCTGAGAGAATTCATCGGTGGCAGCAGCTTCAAATATTAAAAGCTTGCTTGACATAGAAATGAAGGGGCAAATATAATTCAAGGCCGATGGCTGAAATCGGAAGATATTCAATTTACATAGCATTCGTCATCTCACTCATATCTTCGCTCTTTTTCGCCGTAGGACTTGCAAAGAAAAATTATGTTCTCCGTCTTTCTGCACTCCGCGGTATATACACTATCTTTGGTCTCTTAACCCTTGTAATGGTGTCCCTTCTCTATGTTCTCGTCACTTCTGACTTCAGCGTTGAATATGTGGCTCATTATACAAACAGGGAGTTGCCCCTATTTTACAAAATCACAGCCCTCTGGGCCGGTCAGGCAGGCTCACTCGTCCTGTGGATCTGGCTTCTCGGCCTTTTTACCATAATCGTGATTGCCGAAAATCGTGGTGACATAAGTGATTTCAACAGTTACGCATACATGATCCTCTCCTTCACCTTTCTATTTCTCCTTTTAATTCTCTCCTTCTTCTCAAATCCTCTGAAAAAGCTGGACTTCGTCCCACCCGACGGCATAGGGATGAATCCCCTCCTTCAGAACATCTGGATGATAATTCACCCGCCGACCCTGTACCTTGGATATGTGGGATACGCCATACCCTTTGCATACGCCTTCTCTGCCCTTTTCACAGGAAAGGTTGACGAGGAATGGATCGTAAGAGTTAGAAAATGGGCACTTCTTGCCTGGATATTCCTCACAACAGGAATATTTTTTGGCGCCAGATGGTCTTACATAGAACTCGGATGGGGAGGATACTGGGGCTGGGATCCCGTGGAAAACTCTTCCCTGATCCCCTGGCTCCTCGGTACAGCCTTTCTTCATTCCATCATTGGCCAGGAGCGTGGTAATATTTTAAAAAGATGGTCTATTATTCTGATTTTCCTTACCTACATTACCGCCATTTTTGGAACCTACATCTCAAGAAGTGGCATCATCTCCTCTGTCCACGCATTTGCTCAGAGTCCACTTGGAAACTTTTTCCTGGTTTACATGTTTGGCCTCGGAATCCTACTTATCTATCTGATATGGAAGCGTAACGACATCCTGAAGTCTCAGAGAAGCATATCAACTCTGTTTTCAAGAGAGGGTTTCATATACCTTACCAACTGGGTATTCTTTGCCCTGGCGTTCGTCGTCTTCGTAGGTACCAGTATTCCCCTCTTCAGTAAGATCTTTACGGGCAAGGAAGTCACCGTGAAAACGAGCTTTTACAACCAGTCCTCCCTCCCATTTTTTGCAATAATCATCGTCCTTATGGGAATATGTATTCATCTTGGATGGAGAAGGGCAAGGGCGGGACACCTGAAAAGGGGAGTACTATTCCCTGCGATCTTGAGTTTTCTACTCGGGATCGTTTACTGGCTTCTCGGTGG
>JALSOY010000146.1 GCA_026986235.1 Caldifarciminota bacterium | reverse complement strand
GAACTTTCGGAAAAATTAGAAGATCTCTACATGAGATCCGTAAGTCTATCCGGCTATAAAAACATCATCAAAACCGGTGTAGATCCCGAAAGACTCCTTCAGCTTTTCCAGCGGATGATGGGAGAGATCGAAATCATGCGAAAAAACCTCTACCAGCTTACCATGGACATATCTGACCTGAGGCTCGTTCCCATATCCCGTGTATTTGACTCCATCACCCGCCCCATCTACGAAATGGCAACCTCCATGGGGAAGAAAGTGAAGGTGAACTTAAAGGCAACCGATATCCGTATCGACAAAAGAATAATCGATGCCATGATGGACGCATTCATCCACCTCATCCGGAACGCTCTTGATCACGGTATTGAACCTCCTGCCGAAAGGCTAAAAAAGGGGAAAACCGAGTACGGCACCCTCTACCTCTCAGCGTTTGAAAGACAGGGGAAGGTGGTGCTTCAGATTGAAGATGACGGTCGTGGAATAGATCCTGAAGAGGTGGCAAAAAAGGCCGTTGAAAAGGGACTAATAACAAGAGACATGGCCTCAAAACTCACTGACAGGGAGAAAATAGACCTCATATTCATCCACGGATTTTCCACGAGAGACAAAATTGACCAGATCTCAGGAAGAGGTGTGGGCATGGATGTCGTTAAAGAACGGGTGGAAGAACTCGGTGGAGAAGTGATCGTAGAATCCACCCCAGGTTATGGAACGAGAATCGAGCTCATCCTACCCCTCACCATTGCCACGGTCAACCTGATATTCTTCAGGATAGGACCCCACACTTTCGCATATCCGGCAGATCATGTTGAAAATGTCCTGAGAATCGAAAAGAGGAAACTCGTGGAACTGAGCAACGGAAGAAACTTCTACGACCTCGGAGAGGAGAGAATTCCAGTGGTTGACCTTGTAAGCGAATCAGACGGCACAGAGTATTTGATTATAGTGCGTGGTAAAACCGTGGGTTACAGGGTGAACGAGGTGATGGGTGAGGAGTCAGTGGTCGTTAAAAAGCTCACAGGACCCCTGAAAAATGTTAACAGGCTCAAGGGATACATCTCTCTTTCTTCTGACAATGTCGCATTCCTCGTTGACCTGAAGGAGATGGCACCGGTCAGGGAGTTTATTGAGACCGGAGAGAAGGAGATTACAAAGGCTCGCAAGAAAATTCTCGTTGTTGACGATTCAAGGGCGACCAGGGAGGTGGTGTCGGGTCTATTAAAAGGAGCAGGATTTGATGTTACTACGGCTGAGGACGGACTTCAGGCTTTAAGACTCCTCTCAAAAGAGAGTTTTGACCTCGTTGTGACTGACATAAACATGCCAGGTATGGATGGATACGAGCTCACGAAAACAATAAGAGAAACTCCCCGCTTAAAGTCCCTACCGGTTATAATGTTAACCACCCTCGGTAGCGAAGAAGAGAGAAAGAGGGGTGAAGAAGTTGGCGCTGACGAGTATCTTGTGAAAGGATCTTTTGATCCTAACAGGTTCCTTGAAATCGTGAGAAAATACACGGAGGAATTGTAATGGGCAAAATCAGGGTGCTTATCGTGGAGGATTCTCCAACTCAGAGGATTCTCGTTAAAAAACTCCTTGAAAGTGATCCAGAGATAGAGATTGTGGGGGAGGCAGCTGACGGGGAAACTGCCGTAAAACTCGCTGCGGAATTAAAGCCGGATGTTATACTTCTTGATCTACAGCTTCCCGGCATCGATGGACTTGAAGTGATAAAAAGGGTGATGGCATCAAACCCTATTCCCATCCTCGTACTATCATCGGTTGTTAACAAAACCGAAAAGTACACTTCAATGGAGGCCCTCAGAAGGGGCGCAGTGGATGTGATGGAGAAACCTTCCATCGAAAAGGGGCAGAGCTGGATGCAGATCGCAGGTGAAATTATTAAACATGTAAAGGAGGTCTCCAGGGTCCTCGTGGTCCCACATGTTGGCTTTGAAGGACTTGAGACCATCCCCGTAAAAAAGGCTGTGGAGCTCCCAGACCAGGAGTACGAAATTGTGGCAATTGGTGCATCTACAGGGGGACCAAAACTTATCAATCAGATACTCTCAGCTCTTCCGGGGGACTATCCCATCCCGGTACTCATAGTCCAGCACATAGCACCTGGATTCGACGAGGGCTTTGCCGAGTGGCTCGATAAAACCGTTCCCATGAAGGTGAAACTCGCAAAGAGCGGGGAACCGATAGAACCTTCAACAGCCTATGTAGCACCTGTGGGTTTCCACATGAAGGTCTCTCCCAACAGGGAGATCGTGCTTGATGAAGGTGACCCGGTAAATAACCAGAAGCCATCAGCAGACATCCTCTTCGAATCCGTGGCAGAGGTTTACTCTAACCGTGCCATCGGGATAATCCTCTCAGGTATGGGGAGGGATGGGGCAGCTGGTTTGAAAAAGATGAGGGACCACGGTGCAAAGGTTTTTGCACTCAGGGCTGAAGAATGCGTGGTCTTTGGTATGCCAGGTGCTGCCCTCGAGGCAGGAGCAGTGGATAAAACATCGTCTCTCAATGAAATCATAGAGTTTCTCGTTGAGGCCGGTAAAATTTTGAAAAAATGATCCAGGACCTGATAAACGAAATAGAAAGAAAATACGGCGTCTTGTTCGATGATGAAAAACTCAGTATAGAACTTGAGATGCACAACCTCGATGCCGCTGAGGTCCTCTCAAGTCCCCGGTTATTCGAGGAATTCGTTGAGGATATCCTCATTAAAGAGACTTACTTTTTCAGAGAGAAAGGCCACTTTGAGGTCTTAAGAGACAGGATTTTTAACGAAATTGTGGAAAAACGGGGAAAAATCAGGATATGGAGCGCCGGCTGCGCAACGGGTGAAGAACCTTACTCAATCAGTATTTTGCT
>JALSOY010000145.1 GCA_026986235.1 Caldifarciminota bacterium | reverse complement strand
TAATAGTTGAATGTCTTGTAGTAGTTGATCAAAACATCCTCGTAGTCCTCGCCCCTGTAGGATTTGATGTTTTCACTTGTAAGGAGTGCACCTGCCTCCTTTGAAAGTGACCTCGTATAAAGCTCTTCTCTGAGATTTTCAGCTTTTTCGAGGAGGTCAGATGATCTTTTGTAGTTCTTTGCATAATGTTCGACCGTTCCAAGTTCGAGGTAATAGAGGAGTGAACCTCTTTTCAGACCCTTTTCGACAGCCTCCCTTGCAAGATCGTAGTAACCGTTTTTCAGATTGAAAATTACTCCCTGAACCCTGACGGAGTAGCGTACGGCACAGGATCCAGTAAGAAGGAGAAAAAGGAATAAAGCCTTTGATTTCACTTTATAGTTTTACAGCGCCTCGTGTGATGTACTTCTTTATCTTCTTTGATCCGATCCAGACCTTTTCGTTGGTCTCTATGTCGATGAGTTCCAGGTCAACCTGATAGAATACGACCTTTTTCCCTCCCTCTCTATCCTCGATGGAGGATATGTCTCCGAGGAGCATGAAGTCGGCGCCTATCTCGTTCTTCAACTTTTTCCTGGTTTCAGGCGAGGCCCAGTTGATCTGATCCCTGCGCTCATCCCTCAACTGGAGTCTTTCCATGACATCGGCAACGACTCTGATCTTACCGGAATTTACAAAGGCTCTCTCAATATCGTTTATAAATGTCTCAACCGGGATGTGTTCACTTGAGAGATTTCTGATACTTCCAACGATGACCACGGGTTTCCTTCCGTTACCTGCCAGGAATCTGGTGAGCCAGGGATGGTTTAAACAGTCCTGTATCATGGTCTCAGCGACCAGTCTTGAGTCTGTGTCGTTCCATCGCCCTGAAAGGTCAATTGTTTGTTCAGCGGGTACCCTTTTCACCCTGGTGCCACATCCCGCGGCAAGGAAGACAAAAACAACGAGGGCAGAAAGTATTCTTTTCATTGGTCCTCCTCCCTTTTTAATTTTTTAACGAAAACTGTGAAATTTTCGGTTTTGTAAACTATCACCTCGTCCCCCCTTTTGATTTCTTCGTCAGATTTTGCGGTCCACAGCTCACCATGTACGAGCACGGTGCCAGGCTTCTCAGGGGATATGCTGGTTTTGGCAACCCCTTTAAGGCCGACCATACCTTCAATACCCGTAACGGTTCTTTTCCTCAATGCCTGGATCCCTTTTGCAATTACGAAGAGGAAAAATAGAAGTGTGAGCCCCACAACAACGCCAATTGTCGTATAGTTTACCCTGAGGAAAGATGCGCTCGTGTTGAATAGCATGAGTGATCCAAGGATAAGAGATATAACTCCTCCCACGGCGAGAAGGCCATGACTCTGGACTTTGACTTCGGCAAGAAAGAAGATCATGGCAAGCAATATCAAGAATACACCTGCGTAATTTACAGGTAGTGCCTGAAACGAGTAGAAAGCAAGAATCAGACTGATTGCTCCAATAACTCCAGGCAGTATTGATCCCGGATGTGAAAGTTCAAAAAATAGACCATAGAAGCCGAGAATCATCAGGATGTAACTGACATTGGGATTGGACAGGATGGCGAGTAATCTCTCTCTGAACCCCATGTGCACATAGAATATGTCGGCATTTGCAGTTTCGAGGGTGATTTTTCGTCCCTGAACTTCAACCTCGCGGCCGTCGATTTTCTTAAGAAGATCGTCAATACCTGTGGCAACGAGATCGATCACATTCTCTTTGAGTGCCTCTTCTGCTGTTAGAGATACGGACTTTCTGACAGCCTCCTCTGCCCACTTCTCATTTCTTCCCCTCTTTCTTGCAATGGACTTTATGTAAGCAACAGCATCGTTGGTAACCTTTTCTACCATTGTTGAATCCATCTTGCCCTGGATGGAAACAGGGTGGGCTGCTCCTATATTTGTTCCAGGAGCCATTGCGGCAATATGGGCAGCCATTGTTATAAAAACGCCGGCAGACGCCGCTCTCGCCCCTGAGGGATACACAAAAACGCAGATGGGCACAGACGAATTCAGGATCTTTTTGACTATTATTCTCATAGATTGATCAAGTCCACCAGGAGTATCGAGGGTGAAAACCACGAGGTGATCCCCACGGGCCTCTGATTCCTTTATTACCCTTGTCATGTACTCTGCCGCCACAGGACTGATAATTCCCTGGTAGTCCGCAACCGTAACCTGGACGGAAATTACGAAGTACAAAAGAAAACTCATCATAGTTGGATTATAACTTTCCCCAAATACTCCGTCAAGACAGAAAACTTCTGGAAATCCCCCTTTTGACAATGGGGCCTCTGGAAACCCCGATCCCCCTTCTTCAGATGGGGGACAAAGGGGGATGTCCACCGCACACCACAAATTCCCCCTTCGACAGAAGGGGGTCAGGGGGATGCTTACCGCTTAAATTTTCAATCCCCCTGTCTCCCCCTTCTCCAAGGGGGATTTTGGAGAAGGATGATCACCTTTCTCCAAGGGGGATTTTAAGAGGAAAAATCCCCCTTCTCCAGTGAGATTTTTGAGAATCCCCCTTAATCCCCCTTTTGACAAAGGGGGATTTTACACGATCAAAGTCCCCCTCCTATGTAAAATTGTTTTAAAATTATAGAACATCATGGTACATTACTCTGAAACTCTCATATCTCTGGTGGAGGTAGGGGGACATCGAGTCCCCCTGGGCCTCGAGCCCTCAAAGAAGTCCGTCCCCCTCCTTCCCTTTCCCTCATCAGTTGATTGGGGCTCTGACCCCCTATTACCCCGGAGGATGGGAGGGAAGGTCCACCTCCATCCCAAAAAGGAGGCATCACCATGAAATACTTTATTGGAATAGATATATCAAAAAACACCTTCAATGTCCATATTATCGACCATCA
>JALSOY010000144.1 GCA_026986235.1 Caldifarciminota bacterium | reverse complement strand
ATCGAGATCACGGGAACGAGGTCTGGATGGCTTATGGGCATTTTGGCTCTGAGTGCCCTGTTGTTTATCACTGCAGCCCCATCAAAGTCTGATCCTGAAGCTGCAACGGTGGAAATTGCGACAACAGGGTAGGCTCCGCCTGGGGACAGTTTTCTTACCACATAGTCCCAAACCTTACCTCCGGATCGGGTTACAAGCGAGATGGCCTTTGTCGCATCAAGAACGCTACCGCCTCCAAGACCTGTTATAAAATCAGGATCTATTTTTCTCACAGATTGAGCCTTATCATCTATCTCACTGGCATCCGGATTGGGGGATATACCGGAAAGGAGATGTACCTCTGTTCCCATGGCTTTAAGGGTTTTCTTTACAAGATCGAAAGTCCCACTTTCAATGGCCCACTTTCTGCCCGTAATAACAACAGTTCTGTTACCCAATCTCTTCGTCTCTTTCAATCCTCTCTCAAGCACGCCAGGTCCTATAAAATATCTGCCGGGGAGGTAGAGCTTCGCCTCTTTCATGATATTTTAATTATCCCTTCCACTGGCCTTCAGGTCAAATCCTCCCTGATGGTGTTCACCCCATTTGACAGGGAGTCCAGATTTTGAAGACAAATTTCCTTATGGGTATAAGATGCTTGACTGACAGAGAACACAATCGAAACCTTGAGAGTGTTCGAAACCTTTGTTTTTCTTACGGTGATGATTTATATTAACAAAGCTTTTTGGGAGGTGATACGATGTTTACAGTTTTTAAAAAGACGAGGGAATTGGAGGCAGAAATAAACCGTTTCCTCGACACGATAATAGAGGCTTCCATCCACTTTAAGGAGGGGATGAGGTACTACATGCGTGATAACACCGGTCCGTTCGAGGAAAAGGTGAGAATAATAGACAGGCTTGAATCCCGCGCGGACGCCCTCAGGCGATCAGTGGAAGAGAATCTGTATCTGAATATGTTGTTGCCGGAGGCCCGTGGAGATGTGCTTGCATTACTTGAGAATTCAGACGATGTCCTCAATGCCCTTGAGGAGACGATAATCGAATGTTCTGTGGAAAAACCGGCCTGTAGAGAGGAATTTAAGGATGAATTCTTGCAGCTCGTTGATGCAGTTGTTGACGCCGTTGACGAGATGGTGGCAACGGTAAGGGACTATTTTACCAATCTATCTGATGTACCCAATCACATCACAAAGTTGAAGGTGCACGAGCACGAAACTGACGAGATAGGGGAGAGGTTAAGGAGGAGGATTTTCCAGAATAGTGAGCTTTCTCTGTGCGAAAAACTCCAGTTCAGGGACTTTATCCTCAGGCTCGAGAGGATAGCGGATCTCGCAGAGGATGTGGGTGACAGGGTGGACATATATCGCATAAAGAGAATAGTATGAGCTGGATATTTTTGAGCAGTGGTCTTCTCCTTGGCTGGTCCCTCGGTGCCAATGACGCTGCCAATGTTTTTGGCACAGCTGTGGGAACCAGGATGATAAGGTTCAAGACCGCTGCCACTATTGCGTCAATTTTTGTGATTCTCGGGGCCGTTATAAGCGGTGCAGGAGCGGCACACACTTATGGTAAGCTGGGAGCTATAAACGCCATCGCAGGCTCCTTTGTAGCTGCACTTTCCGCAGCCCTTACGGTGTTCTGGATGACTAAACTGGGTCTTCCCGTTTCCACCACACAGTCCATCGTGGGTGCCATAGTTGGATGGGATATATTTACGGGAAACTTGATTGACACGAAAACCCTTTCCAGAATTCTCGCCACATGGATTGCTTCACCTGTACTTACAGCTATTTTCTCCTTCTTCTTTTATATAGCCCTAAAAAACTACCTGAACAGGGTAAAGATCCACATACTTGAGATGGATCTTTACACGAGGATTGGATTGATTCTCATTGGCGCGTTCGGAGCCTACAGCCTGGGTGCCAACAATATCGGTAATGTCATGGGTGTTTTCATTTCTTCAAACCCTTTTAAGGCCATAGATTTTGGTATCTTCAGGTTGAAGGATATTCAGGTGCTGTTTCTCGTTGGAGGAATCTCCATCGCCGTCGGCATATACACATACTCCTACAGGGTGATGAAGACCGTTGGGAACGACATCTTCAAGCTCTCGCCACTTGCAGCCCTGATCGTGGTCCTCTCTGAATCCATCGTGCTCTTTATATTTGCGTCTCAGAAGCTGGAGAGACTCCTTATTTCCCTCGGTTTACCCACCATTCCACTGGTACCCGTATCGAGTTCCCAGGCCGTGGTGGGAGGCGTGGTGGGTGTGGCATTTGCCAAAAAGGGGTGGAAGGTCATCAACTACCGACTCCTCGTGAGAATAGTGATAGGCTGGATCTTCACCCCTGTGACATCAGGAATTTTGACATTTTTCCTCCTCTTCGTGATGCAAAATGTTTTTATGCAACCGGTTCACTTCCCTGACACATACCTGGTATCCCGTGAAGTGATAATGAAATTAGACGAACTCGGGATAAAGGATCCACATCTCATGGCATTTGAAGGAAGGGTTTTCAGGGTGCCGGTAAAAATGAAGAGGGCGTTGAAATCGGAAACGGTCCTTTCTGATGCGGAAATCTCGAAGGTTATCAAATATTCAAAAGTTGATAGTATATTGATCGATACCACCCTCCTTAGTACTGCGATTGACACTGAAATGTTTTCTTCATGTCAGCTTAAAGCGCTGAAGAAACTTCACGGCAGGATTTTCGTTTACAGCTGGCAGCTGAAGGACAGATTGAAGGAACTCTGCGGAGACTGGTGGTACACGGGAGATCCCCTTCACGACAGGGATCTTGACGAAAAATTTGAGATTCTGGTCAGAAAATTTTCAATAAAAAAACCTTAAAGGTCACTTTTAGCAGCCGATACAAACCTGGAAAGTAGAGCTTTGTAATCCTGAGGG
>JALSOY010000143.1 GCA_026986235.1 Caldifarciminota bacterium | reverse complement strand
GACTGTACCTTCAACACCGTCTTTCAGAGGATTTTTACGGGATACCAGTACCACATCACCAACATTTATCTGGTGATCCGGCATGTCTGACCGTGAGAATCTATAAAGCTTGAATCCCCCCACGAGTTCCCCTTCAGCTTTTGCCCTCAGCCTCAGGATGGCCCGCCCCGTTTTTTCTCTCTCTTTACCTGAGAGGTGTTTTATCTCCTTGATGTGGAACTGTTTTTCCGCATCCCTTTCCAGTAAAACGAGTCTTCTAAAGTAGGATGTATATTCCTTTGTGGTACGAAATTTTTTTCTCAATCTATGGAAAGCACCCTTTTTATGGCCTCTATGTATATCCGATGTTCCACCCTGTGTATTTTCTCTTCAAGAGATTCAACAGTATCATTTTCATCAATTTTAACGCATTCCTGCATGATTATGGGTCCTGTATCCACACCTTCATCAACGAAGTGAACGGTTACACCGGTAACTTTGACTCCATATTCATATGCCTTCTGGATAGCATGGAGACCAGGGAAAGCAGGAAGAAGGGATGGGTGGATGTTGACTATCTTTTTGAAGAAAGTTCTCACGATCTGTGGAGGTAGAATTTTCATAAATCCGGCAAGTACGATCAGATCGGGATTGAGAGACCTGAGGGTATCTAATAATCTCCGGTTGAACTCATCTCTGTTTTTGAAGCTTTTAAACGGCAGGATTTTCACAGGGATACCGAGTTTCCTGGCTCGCCTGATGGCATAGGCATCTGGATTGTCGGTTACAAGAGCCATGACTTTAATTGGCAGCTTTCTTTCCTTTATGTGTTTTACAATGGCCTCGAAATTCGAGCCATTTCCTGACGCAAGCACAACTATTTTACTTTCCCGCCGTCTTTTCATAACGCTCCTTTAAAAGCAGGAGAAAACTCAGATAAGCTCCAATGAAAGTGGTGAAAACATATATGGAGGCAATGGAATACGCAACTATCAGCTGGTAGAATGCAGCGTCGAGGGGTCTTACTCCCCCAATCAGAAGACCGGCCATGGTGCCCGGAATGTGGACTATGCCAAGTATTTTCAGCCCGTCTATCTGGGGTATGAGGGCAACATTCATGACATCTATCATGAAGATCTTGGATGCCTCAATATAACCTGCGCCATCGAGGAAGGCAGCTTCTATTATTTCGTGGTTCTCTTCCACCTGTTTCTGAGTTCGGTTAAACACCATGGAAAGTGCCTTGGTTGAGTTTCCAAGTAGCATCCCTGATATCGGGACGAAGATATTTGGTACCATTTTTAAAATTCCTGAAACAAAAAGGAGAATAAAAACGGGTAAAAAGCTGATAAACATTGAGGCAAAAGAAATTACGAATGAGTGAGGGACGCCTTTCCCCCTTTCCATTGCAATAATACATCCTGAAACGAGCATAAGAAATACAAACCCTATATTGAAGATCACGGGGAGTTTGAAAAAGTAAAGGATAACGGAGGAGAGAATGAGAAGCTGTACAAATGCCCTGAGACTTGCAACCACTATATCTTTCTGGAGACCGAGTCCCTCAATCCAGGAGATTAAAGCCGGAATTAAAAGCAATAAGTATGCAGCAAGAACGCTTTTTATCATCGTTTAAGACTCTTTATCAGGTATAAAATTGCAAGGGCAAGAAAAATTCCGCCTATGAGACCCGATCTGAAAGCAACACCAACGATCATGAAGAGCCTCAGGAAAATCCAGAGAAAGAGAGGAATCGCCAGGATGAATACTACTGGCTTCAGCGCAGACCAGTTACCTGAAAGTACGATAAGAAACAGAATAAAACCAATTACGATTACAAGGTACATGGTAAAATTTTAAAGCTGGAAATCCGAAATCTTTAGGTGCATCTTTTATAGTTAACTGCAAAACCTGTCGCAATTATCGAATACCATGAGAATCGGACACAGGAATATCCATTAAATTCAGAAGTTCCCCTTCGGGAGGAAGTGACAAATATTCCGGAAATCCCCCTGCATCTCCCTTTTAGCAAAGTGGGACTCCCACTTCTTTAGAAGGGGGACAGAGGGGGATGTAAACCGCTTAAATTCAATCCCCCTGTCTCCCCCTTCTCCAAGGGGGATTTTGGAAGACGACAAATCCCCTTCTCCAAGGGGGATTTTGGGAGGAGAATCTCCATTCACCAGGTGGATTTTGGAAACCTCAATCCCCTTTTCCAAGAAAGGGAATGCCTACCACACATCCTCAATCCCCCTTCACAAGAAGGGGGATAAAGGGGGATGTAAACCGCTTCTGGTGAAGATATATTTCTTTACACCTGCTGTTAGACAGGTCAAATATGTGTAAACGAGTTTGAAGTACCAATAAAAATGGCTCCGCTCGTGTGAGGCTTTGCGAACCTTCAAGGACGAATTGAAAATAGAGGTGATAAGGGGCAAGGGACACCCTCAAGAAATTAAAGTCGTTGCCTCGTGAGATTATTCTTTTGAAGATGAAACTCCTACGAACTTGACTTTCTTTGAATTTTTCCATATAATTATGGACGATGTTAAACTATTGTGTACTTGACTGTGACCTTCTGATTGCGAACTGTGGAGGAATATAGGGTATGAGAAACAGCGAAGAAAAGTTGATGACCGTAAAGGAAGTAGCAGAATACTTGCGACTTGACGAGCATACGATTTACAGAATGGCGAGAAAGGGAGAGATACCCGCTTTTAAGGTTGCTGGACAGTGGCGGTTTAAAAGAGACCTAATAGAAAAGTGGCTCAAAACTAAAACGAAGGGAAAACACTATGAGTGATGGTAAACCTAAAGTGCTTGACTTATTCTGTGGTGCCGGGGGATTATCTTGGGGTTTCGAAAAAGTAGGCTTTGAAGTAAGCTGGGGGTTAGACAATTGGAAGCCGGCAGTAGATACCTTTAAAGCGA
>JALSOY010000142.1 GCA_026986235.1 Caldifarciminota bacterium | reverse complement strand
CGCAGTAAATGGTAATGAATCCAGGGTTTCAATAGGTGAAAAACTTTTTTACTCAAAAAGTGCAAATGGGTATCACGAAGTCGTTATAGAGACACCCCATCATTTCAAAGATCTTGTTGATCACGACGAAGATCACCTATTTGGGATCCTCTGGGTTTACAGGGAAAGGTACAGAGAGCTGATGAGCAGGCCCAATGTCCGGTATGTGCACATATTCAGGAACTGGGGAAAGTATGCGGGAGCATCCCTTCCGCATCCCCACACGCAGATCATGGCTATTGGGGAAGTGCCATCTCTCTTGAGAAGAGAGCTTGAGAGAATGAAAGAGAGGAAAGCGCTCTGTCGTGTTTTAGATGTGGAGGTGCGTAAGAAGGAGAGGCTTGTACTAAACGAGGATGGATTTGTGGCGTTTTCCCCTTTTGGATCGAGGTTTTCTTACGAAACATGGGTGGTGCCTTCCGAGCACGAGTCGGACTTCGGGGAGGCAGACGACGAGAGACTCAGGTATCTGTCGGGATTTTTAAAAAAGTTGTTGCTCGCATACAGGGATGTTCTCGGCAGTTTCTCGTACAATTTGATAATCCATTCTCTGCCAGATAGAAATTTTCACTGGCACATTGAAATTTTGCCGAGGCTCGTGGGACTTGCGGGATTTGAGGTGGGAACAGGCTATTACATAAACACAGTTGAGCCGGAGACTGCTGCCGGGAAACTGAGAGAGGCTTTAAGATAAGGCTGTATCTGGACTTAAGAGTGACAGGGCTGTGGGAATCAAGTGCGGAGAGATTTGATATTGAAATCGAAAAGTTAAGGTATTATAATTTGTTCGCTTTGTGTAAAATGGTGGATTTTGAAAAAATAAATGGATTGCCCGGGGAATCGGTGAAAAAGTTCGGGAGGATATCCAGCCTACAGGATTCCCCTGGCCATTAACATCTTAAGGAGGTGTGCTATGGTGTGGTTCCTTGCCCTTGTTTCCCTTGTATTTACAAAACTTCACAGGCCAGAGGATATTTTCAGGTCAAAAGAATTTGTTACCCTGAAAACAGTGGTTCCTCAGGAGAATCCACACCCTGAGGACTCTACGAACCTGTATTCGGGATACACGAGGGAGGGTCTGGTCTTTTATGCCCGAATGTGGCAGAAGGGTGGAATTAACGCCAGCTCAAGAAAGAGAGACGCAGAAGCCCTCCGTAATCAGGCAGAGGACGCCATTTATTTTCTCATTTCAACAAGTGAGGAAAGGGATAAAGCGTATTTTATTGCTGTGAATCCCATTGGGACCATCATGGACAAGATGATTTCGGGATCACGGATGACCGAATGGGATGCCAACATAAAGGTAAAAACCAGAAAAAATAAAGACTACTGGGAAGCCCTGATTTTTATACCTTTTAAAGATCTTTCTTACTCCAGGGGATCCTGGGGATTACAGGTCATGCGAGTTATTTCCAGAAAGCAGGAGATACAACTTCTCTATCCGGCAAAAGAGCTTTCTCCTGAACTCACCCTCAGCTTTTCCCTGGACTTTGATTACATAAAACCCTCTCTGGACTACTCTTTTTACAGCATTCCTTCAATCCGATTTACGAAAAGTGATGATCAGAAAGACCTGGTTGTTTCTGAGGGGATAACTTTAAGATTCAAAAAAGGAACATCAGCACTTTCGGATTTCACATACAGACCGGATTTTTCCGATGTCGAGGCAGATATAAAAGATATAACCCTTTCAAGACTCCCCGTTGCCTATCCTGAAAAGAGGCCATTCTTCGTAGAAGGAAGTTCTATTCTTTCCATGCCCAAAAATATGGTGAGAACAAGGAACATCGTGTATCCGCATTACGGATGGAAGTTTTACACGACCGGTAAAAGCAGTTCTTTCGGCATGTGGTATGTCAATGATGACACCCTTGGTGACATCGTTTACACGAGATTCAAGTACATCCCCATCAACAATCTTGTGTTCGGTACATTCCTTAATGCCAATGATATGGGATACAACATGTTTTCAGAAGATGTTTCCTACTACAACAAAAGGCTCCATCTACACATGGATTTTCAGTACTCTCGAATGCTCGATCTGGGCAGGAATTTTTACCACATTGGATTCAAAAGAGACCCATTTCAGGGCTTGAAGATCAGGTTTATTTACAGGGTGATCGATTCGTCGTTTGTGACGCCGTTAAATTACAGAAACCTGTATTTTGACGATGTAAAGTATCTCCTCGTTCATACATCGTACACGAAGTTTTCAAAAAAGGATCTTTATGCTTCCGTATATATTTATGGAAAGGATGTAGAGGGAAAATCCGATGGAAGTCTTGTAAAGCGTGATCTTTCGGGAGGAGTGGTTCTCGCCAGATTCCCGTATGTCATCAGGTTATCGGGATTCAGTGGGGATTACCCTTATCTCAAAAGATACATCCCGGGCCTTGAGGATGCGGAAGTTAAGACCTATGTCGTGGGAGTCGCATACCAGGTCTCTGCCTGGAAAAACATTTATGTAACCTATACCTCGGGGAAGTACCTCTCAGGGCATGTTTACAAGACTGAGATAGGTGGTGCTATTTCCATAAAGGGGATAAATACAGGTGTTAAATACATAAAGAACCGTTCCTCTATTGACGACGAGACACTTGTTCAGGTTTACGGGGAGGTTCCCCTGATTATCAGGAATCTTGTGTTGAAACCATACGTTTCTTTTTTACACGACAGGTTGAGAAACAGGAAGAGCGTGGAAACACATACGGTTATCGCCTATCAACCCGATGCCTTTTCCGGGGTGTTTATTGCAATCGATAGAAACTATCTGGCCGAGGGAGGAGGTGATTATCGGAGAACCTATCTTAAAGATGTGTACAAATTCCAGCTTGGAGTTTATCTGAACAGCCTGTTAGAGCCGGTAATGAAAGCCAGATAAGCTCAGTGGTTCATAAACCTCGATGCTGATGAAAGGATT
>JALSOY010000141.1 GCA_026986235.1 Caldifarciminota bacterium | reverse complement strand
CTGAGCACCTTGGGTTCAATCCCATAGAAGCGGATGAAACCAGGATGAGGAAGGCGGCCGAACTTCATGGTATAGAAAAATATGACAGGTTGCCCAGACATAAGCTTATGGATAAACTCTTTGACAGGCTCATTGGAGACGAGATTAAAGATCCGGCTTTTGTATTGAACCATCCAGTTGAAATTTCACCGCTTGCAAAAAAGCACAGGGAAATCCCGGGTGTTACCGAAAGGTTTGAACTATTCATACTGGGTATGGAGATTGCAAATGCGTTCTCAGAGCTCAACGACCCTGTTGATCAGAGGGAAAGATTTGAAAAACAGGTTGAGCTGCGAAGGCTTGGAGATGCGGAGATACCGGCAGAGATAGACGAGGATTTCCTGAAGGCCCTCGAGGTTGGTATGCCTCCTGCCGGTGGAATAGGATATGGAATTGACAGAATTGTCATGCTTTTGACAGATCAACCCTCCATTCGAGATGTGATTTTATTCCCTCAGTTGAGGCCCAGAAGAGAATGAAAAGGGTTGAACTCTTCATCGCCCTGCGATACCTGAAGCTCACAGGGCGCGGTATCCTCTCTTACCTCTCTTTCTTCTCCATTCTCGGCGTTTTCCTGGGTGTCGCAGCTCTCGTTATCGTGATCGGCGTTATGTCCGGTATGCACCAGGAATTGAAAAAGAGAATACTGGGGATCAACCCCCATGTGGTCGTGACAGATTATTACGGGGATGCCATAGCCGATCCTGATACGATCATAAAAATTTTAAGAGGACAGAAAGAGGTGAGGTCTTTTGCCCCTTATGTAATGGTTAAGTGTGTTTTGAAAAAGGGGGAAAGGGCAGACGGAGTTATCTTAAAGGGGCTGAATTTCAGGGAGGATCCGAGGTTGAAGGAACTGCAGAAATCAGTGGTTTCTGGAGAATTCGAGCCTGACAGCATGAGGGTTGTTCTCGGACTGCTACTTGCTTCAGATCTGAACGCCTTTCCTGGTGACACAGTCACGGTGATATCCTTCACCGGCAGAGGTTTAGCAGGTGGAATGAGGGCGAGAAACTTCGTGGTCTCCGGAGTCGTGGACTTTGGTATTTATGACTTTAACTCCAGTGTTGTGTTGACTAACCTCGGAAGTGCGAAGGAGGTTGCAGGTCTGAAAGAAGGGATTTCAGGAATAGAGGTGGAACTGAAAGATCCGTACAGAGCAGATGAATTTGCGAAAAAACTATCACAAAAGCTACCTGTTGAGTACAGGGTAGTTACCTGGATTGAGATGAATCGCAGTCTTTTTTCTGCCCTGAAGCTTGAGAAACTTGCCATGTTCGTGATATTAATACTGATAATCGTGGTTGCCTCCTTTTCCATAGTAGCCATGCTGATGCTTCTCGTCGTTGAGAAAACGAGGGATATAGGGATACTCAGGGCACTGGGTATCACCTCCCGTGGTATAATGAGGATATTTATGATGGTCGGAGGAATGGTGGGGATATTCGGGGCTCTGGGTGGTGGACTGTTCGGTGTCCTGGTGAACTTCGTTATCGGAAAATACAGGCTGATCTCACTCCCCCCTGATGTTTACTTCATCGACCACCTTCCCGTACAGATCAAAATTTCAGATGTGGTCACAATTATACTGGCGACTTTTCTGATTATTTTCCTTGCCACACTTTACCCTGCAAAAAAGGCATCGGGTCTATCACCGGTAGAGGCAATAAGGAATGAGTGATACCATTCTTACTCTTAGAGGCATAACAAAGAGCTATCCTTCTGGATCCATGTTACTCCATGTTCTTAAAGGCGTGGACCTTGAGGTTTCTGAGGGGGATTTCATTGGCATCATGGGACCTTCCGGTTCCGGAAAATCCACCCTTCTCAATATCATGGGAACTCTTGAGAGACCTGACAGTGGAGATATTTTTTTCGGTAATAGGAGGGTTGAATACTTAAGTGACGATGAGCTTTCCGGATTGAGAAACAAAAAAATAGGATTCGTCTTTCAGTTTCACAACCTGTTGCCGGAGTTTAACGCACTTGAAAATGTGATGATTCCACTTCTCCTGGGTGGAGTATCCAGAGACGAAGCGGAGGAGAGGGCGAAGAAGTTATTGACGAGATTTGGTCTCTCCGAAAGGATTCATCACCACCCATCAGAACTCTCTGGAGGGGAGAGACAGAGAGTTGCCGTGGCAAGGGCTCTTATCACCGATCCCGATATTGTGCTTGCCGACGAGCCAACGGGCAATCTCGACAGAGAAAATGCAACGGCACTCATGGATCTCTTAAAAGAATTGAACGGAGCGGGGACCACCATCGTCCTTGTAACACACAACGAGGGCCTTATCAGGTTTTTCACAAGGTCCTTCAGACTCGTTGACGGAATCCTGAAAGAAGTGGGCTAAAGGGTTTCTACGATCTCTTTAACCCTTTCCCTTGCCCATCTGTCGGCTTCAATGAGTTCTTCGAGGGAGTCAGAGCCGAATCCCGGATTTTCCTCGAGAACCCTTTTTATGAGTTCTGGAATGTCTGTGAAAGTGATTTTTCCATCGAGGAAAAGATAAGCGGCCTCTTCGTTGGACGCGTTGTAAAGTGCCGGATACTCTCCCCCTGCTTTCAGGACCTGGTATGCCAGTTCAAGGCCCGGGAATTTATCCAGATCCGGTCTCTCAAATGTCAGTGTGCTGAACTTGAAGGGATCGAAGGGCTGAACCGGACTTTCCATTCTTTCGGGATAGGTGAGTGCGTACTGTATTGGGATTTTCATGTCAGGGATGGACAGGTGAGCCGTAAAGGCCCCATCTTTAAGTTCAACCATTCCGTGGATTATCGACTGAGGATGTATCACCACCTTGATCCTTTCAGGTGGGAGATCAAAGAGAAAGTGGGCCTCGATTACCTCAAGTCCCTTGTTGATCAGGGTGGCGCTATCGATGGTAATCTTTTTTCCCATATTCCATGTGGGATGTTTGAGGGCATCCTCAGGACTTA
>JALSOY010000140.1 GCA_026986235.1 Caldifarciminota bacterium | reverse complement strand
AAAGGGGAGGGTTATCGTTACAGGAATTGGAAAGTCCGGTATAGTGGGAAAGAAAATTGCAGCCACCATGACCAGTCTTGGAACTCCGGCGATATTTCTTCATCCCACGGAATCCCTCCACGGTGACCTTGGAATAGTTAGCAGAGACGATGTTATCCTGGCCATTTCAAAAAGCGGGAATTCTGACGAGTTTGTTACCCTTCTCCCTCTTTTCAAGAGGTGGGACATACCCATAATTGCAATTACTGCGAACAGGGATTCAGAACTTTCCCGTCAGGCGGATGTGATAATCGCTTTACCCGGAGTAAAAGAGGCCTGTCCTTACGACATTGCCCCCACTGTATCCACAACTCTTACTATGGCAATTGGAGATGCCCTTGCCATCGTACTCGCTTACGAGAAGAATTTCAGGCTGGAGGACTTTGCCGAACTTCATCCAGGTGGCGCCATAGGGAAAAGAATCTGGGTGAAGGTGGAGGATATGATGTTAACAGGGGAAAAGTATGTCCCCGTGGTCCGCGAGGATGCCTCCATGGAGGAGGTTATACTCGAGATGACTTCTAAGAGGGGAATAACCAGTGTGGTTGATAGGGAGGGTAGGGTGGTGGGGGTTTTTACCGACGGTGATCTGAGGAGGTTACTCGAAAGGGAACTGACCAACAAGCAGGACATTTTCAGGTTAAAGGCAAGGGATGTTATGACAAGAAATCCAAAGGTAATAAAGAAGGATGAGCTTGCAACGAGAGCGGCACACTTAATGGAGCAACATGGTATTACGGCGTTGATCGTGGTTGACGACCACAATCACCCGATTGGCATCATCCACCTGCACGACCTTATGCGTGCGAGGGTGGTCTAACCTTTTCGGGCACTTTTCCCCGTTACCGTCATTGCAGCAATCTTTTCGAAAGATCTCCCCCCGAAGTAAAAGACGAAGACGATTTCAAAGAGTCCCTTGAGCTCAGGGGAAAGGGAATCTCCTCTTATTGCGTATATTACGAGAATCGCAAGGATAACGATGAGGGTAATGGGTCTGATGTTCTTTGAGAGGAAGTTGTCTGAAAGTACATCAATCATGGCAAGTTCCCGGGCGCTTACCCTGTCCTGGTAGGCAATCCTTTCCTTCTCAAGTTCTAATTCAAGCCTCTTCTGCGCAAGTTTTTCAAGCTCCACCTCGAGCTTTGGGTCTGTTTTCAGGTGATCAAGCACCTCCTTGGCCTGAGGGATCCTGTCTGAAAGGAGGGAAAGGAGATCTTTGAAAAGGTTGACTACAGCCACAGGACTTAACGCTATCATCTTACCCCTCCCTTAACGGTTCTGGAAAGTCGGGGCGAGTGGATTTGAACCACCGACTTCCTGCTCCCAAGGCAGGCGCGCTAACCGGGCTGCGCTACGCCCCGACTTCGTCAGGTCAAATATTAACAAAAATTACCAACACTGTCAACAGAATGGTTGAGGGTGTTCGAAAAGTATCTCTCTTTTTCAACTTAATTTGCAGATAGAGATGATTTTTCGGTTATCATCCCCCTTGAGTCACCCTGCTGAGGGAGAGGAATTCTCAAAAATCCCCCTTGGAGAAGGGGGATTTAGGGGGATTGAAATTTTAAGCGGTTTGCATCCCCCTTTGTCCCCCTTCTATTGAAGGGGGATTTTTAGAACACCCTCACAGAATGGTTTTTTAAGAGGTAGGCATCCGCCTTTGTCCCCCTTCTTGCGAAGAGGGATTTCTCCCCCACAATCCCCCTTGGAGGAAGGGGGATCGAATTTCAAGCGGTTGACATCCCCCTTTAGTTACCCCTTCTGAAAAAGAGGATTTTTCTAATACGCTCTTACTTCATTTGACCCTATTGGGGAGGCAGGTTAAAATTTACCCAAATGAAGGTTTTGCTATTCCCGACATGTCTTGTCGATCACATAAAACCAAAAATCGGCTTTGATACCGTTAAAGTTCTCAAACATTACGGTGTGGAAGTCCATGTGCCCGAAAGACCCGCATGCTGTGGCCAGATAGCCTTCAATGTGGGTTACTGGAGGGAAGCCAGAAAGATGGCCTCCTCCTGGCTCGAGATATACGATCAGCCTGAGTACGACTACATCGTCGCGCCTTCCGGCTCCTGCGTTCACATGATTCGTGAAAATTACGAAATCCTGTTTAAAGACGATCCTGAAAAGCTTACAAAGGTCCGGAGAATCAAACCCCGCCTCTTCGAGCTCGTGGAATTTCTGACCAGGATATTGAAGGTTAAGAAAATACCGTCAAAATTCCGGGGTAAGATAACCTATCACGCATCCTGCCATTATCTTCGTGGCCTTGGAATGAAAAGCGAACCAGGAGATCTTTTGAAAAATATTGACGGAGCGGATTTCAAACCCATGGAGCTGGAGGAGACCTGCTGTGGATTTGGCGGGCTCTTTTCCCTGAAGTTTCCCGAACTTTCTTTTAAAATGGCCGAGAGAAAGGTTAAAAGTATGGAGGATGTCGAATACCTCACATCCGCTGATCTAAGCTGCCTTCTGAACCTCGGAGGCGTGCTCTCAAGGATGGGATTGCCCATCAGACCTTTACACATCGTTGAAATCCTTGCAGAGGGCCTTGAGGATGATTGATTTCAGAAAAAATGCAGACAGAATCTTGAAAGATCCGGTCGTGGTAAACGCAGTCCAGAGAGCTACGCTCCACGCACTGAAAAAACGGGAAGAGACCATAGAGAGAATCCCGGACTTTGAGGATTTGAGAGATAGGGCAAGACTGGCAAAAGAAAAAGTGATAGGAGATTTTGAAAATTATCTGAAACTTTTTAAAAAGAATGCCACGGAAAATGGATTTATCGTCCACGAGGCAGGCGATGCAGAGGAGGCCCGAAACCTCATCCTGAAAATTCTTAAAGCCCACGGAGCCAGAACGGTCGTATCCAGCAAGTCCATGACTCAGGAGGAGATAGAAATCAACCCATTTCTTGAATCTCACGGGATAAAAAAATACGAGACCGATCTCGGGGAATTCATCGTTCAGGTGGCAGGGCAGAGGCCCTCCCACATCACTGCCCCTGCAATACATTTAACGCGAAAGGAGATTGCCAGACTATTCAGTGAGAAGCTGGGAATGAATTATACTGAAGATCCTGAGGAGATAACGAACTTTGCGAGGAACTTTTTGAGGGGAAAATACTTCAAAGCCGATGCCGGTATGTCGGGAGCAAACTTTCTTGTGGCCGATACGGGGTCATTTGTAATCGTAGAAAACGAGGGTAATGCCAGGATGTCCACCACCTTACCCGGAGTTCACATCGTCGTGACAGGAATTGAGAAGCTTATCCCATCGATCATGGATCTACCGGTTTTTTTGAAGATTCTCGCTCCAAGCAGCACGGGTCAAAGACAGACGGTTTACACGAGTATATTCTCCCGTGCACCAGAAGGCAGGGAAATACACATCGTGCTTATTGACAACGGAAGAAGAAGGATGCTAAAAGATCCCATCTTGAGGGAAGCGCTTATGTGCATAAGGTGTGGTGGATGTTCCAATGTATGCCCCATTTTTCAGCTCGTCGGCGGCCACGCCTACGGTAGTGTCTATTCGGGCCCCATTGGTATTATCTGGACATACGCAATCTTTGGTCACGAAGTGGCAAAAGAGCTGCCCTTTGCCTCAACCCTATGTGGGGCGTGTCGTGAGATCTGCCCTGTTAGAATCGACATACCACGAATTCTCCTCGAGCTAAGGAGAAGGGTGGTTGAAAGGGAAGGTGGTCGTCCTGGTGAAAAGATACTCATAAATGTTTGGGCCGGACTCATGACAGAACCGTTCCTCAACAAAATAGGATTCAGGGTGGCATCAAAAGTCCAGACTGTTTTCAAAAAAGGGGATAAAATAAAGAGCCTGCCGTCTGTCCTATCGTCTTGGACGAAGTTTAAGGATCTTGAACCCCTGGCAGATAAGACTTTCAGAGAGCTATGGAAAGAACGGAAAGGTTCGTAAAAGAACTGGAGAATAACGACTGTGAGGTCCATGTCGTTGACAGAAAGAGCCTGAAAGAAAATCTCGTCAATTACATCGGAAAGGGATCAAAAGTCTTTTACAGACCATCAGCACTGATAAAATCTCTTGGTCTCAGGGATATTTTTGAGCTAACTGAGGATTTCCATGAGGGCATATACTTTGGTTTATCTGAAGCTGATTACGGTATCGTTTATTCAGGTGGCCTTGTAGAGCTTGCCAACACGAGGGAGGAGAAACTTCCCTCTCTTTTACCCGAGGTCCATGTTGCACTTTTGAGGGAGGAAAACATTGTTGAGGACTTTGATGACCTCTTTTCTCGGCTTCAAAAACCTCTGCCGGACATCACATTTATCACAGGTCCGTCAAAAACGGCGGATATCGAGAAAATTCTGGTCAGGGGAGCCCACGGCCCCCGAAAACTCATCGTATTCATCGTGGCTAATGAATATTAAACCCTGTATCTGAATGGACACTGGAGGCATCTTGCTGCCTCTTCCTTTGCTTTCTCTAACTCAAAATCTCTATCGACCACCACGAAACTATTTCTTCTCGTTTCCGGGTCTTCCTGCTTTACTTTAACAGGTTTGAACAGCTCGGGTTTCCTGTCGAGCCTTCCGGGTTTTACAACAGGTTCAAACTCAAATAGCCATCTCAGGAAGCTTTTGAGCGGCCCGTCAAACTTTTTCCTGACCTTCTCTGCCATTTCCCTGCCACGGGCTATGGCCTCCACCACAAGTGGTGCCCCCTGGATAACGAACACATTATCTCTTTCAATATCTTGAAGGAGTTCCCTTTTCGCCCCCTGTCCTATTGCGACAATCACCGTGTCAGCCCTGAAAGAAGGAGTTTCAACTGTATCGTCAAAGGTTGGGGAGAACCTTCCTTTCTCGTCAAAGATTCCTGTACACCTGCGGGTGTAAACCGTGAGTTTCCCGTCTTCTAACCTTATTGCTTTCACACCGAGCTCGCCAAAGAACTCAACACCTTCCTCAATTGCTTCTTTTATCTCCCTGTCATCTGCAGGGAGCCTTTCAGGTGACGAAAGGTCAGTTTTCTCGAGGGAGACGATTTTTACACTCTTTGCACCCAGTCTCATGGATACCCTGGCTGAATCTATGGCCACATCCCCACCGCCGATGACGAGAACCTCGTCCCCTATGTCAACCCTTTCCCCCCTGTTGACCCTGAACAGGAAGTCGAGGCTCGTCATTACTCCATCGAGGTTCTCACCTTCCACGCCCAGTCTTCTTGACTGGTACTCACCGATTGCCACGATAACGGCATCGTACTCCCTTGAAAGCTCATCAATCGTGTAGTCGACGCCAAACTCGACACCTGTTTTGAATTCAATCCCCTCGTCCATCAACCTTTTTACCTCTTTCCTCGTAATGTCTTTTGGCAACCGAAAATCAGGGACCCCGTACCTCATCATTCCACCGGGCTCGCTTTCCCTCTCATAGACCACCACCTTGAAGCCTTCCTGCCTCAGATAATGGGCGGCTGATAGACCTGCCGGCCCTCCGCCCACGATGGCAACCCTTTCTTTTCTCTCCTTTAGAGGAGGCTTAAACTCCAGTTTCCCATAGGTAAATGCTGCCCTCTTCAGGTGTTTTATGTGTACAGGCTCGTCGTAACGCCTCCTTGAGCATACCTTCTCACAAGGAGCAGGGCAAAGGTAACCGAGGACTCCAGGAAACGGAGCCTTTAATGAAATCAGCTCCAGTGCCTCATCAAACTTTCCCTCTCTTACGAGCTGGATGTAACCTGCGACATCGATGTCCGCCGGGCACGCCCTCCTGCACGGTGGTTTCTGATGAACAGGTCCCTTGACCGCATCAAGCAGGTTCAAAAACCAGAGGATTCCATAACCGATGACGAGAGAGATTACTGCAGGACTTATCCCTTTGTACACCTTTGTAAGAAAATAGATCGAAGGGTAGGTTACGAGCGAAAAAAATAACCACGCTCCTATCCTCCCCCGGTACAACTGTCCGAATCCGGGGAGGAAAAAGGAGATCCAGAAAGCTGTCTTTCTCTTCTTTGCCTCTCTATTAATATCCACGGTTCAAAAAGTAACAGATGCCTTCAACATCACGCCTTTGAATTCCGGCTCGTACCGACATATTCCTCCAGAACAGACAAAGTCTCCTCTCATTGAACCAGCGGTAAGAATAAGGTTTAAATTCTCAAGGATCTGACCTTTAAACTCAACATTCATCCAGTCTTCAGACAGATCTCCGAGCCTCTTTTGAGAGGTTAAGGTAACGGAATATCCATCCAGAAAGCCCAGAGTGAAGGCAATATCCCGGTCAGTGTACTTTAAACCGTCGTCCTCTCTGATCCTGTTTCTCAGGTAGGTCTCAAACTCGAATCTATCGGTGCTGAAAGCGTACTCAAACCGTGGATCTATCTCCTTCCTGTTGTCAACACCGATGGCAACCTGGCCACCTGTAATGTTTAGGTATCCGATGTCCATTTCTGCAAACCTGTTTTCCGTCTGGTACTGCATTTCAAAAGCAGCCTCCCTCAACTCACTTTTTTCTCCAAAATACCCCGGGGAATTTATCCGGGAGACGCTGAAATTTCCCGTAATCTCCTCAACAGGGTTAAAATTGAAGGAAAAGGAGTATCCCCTTTCGTCCATTGCCTCGTTCAGGTATATCCCGTTCCTGTTAAGAGTTGGAGGCAGTCCATAGTCTTTACCGAAGAGCCAGTAGTCTCTGAATTCAAAGAGTAAACCAAACTTTTCCCTTGAGTAGGATACAGCAATGTAATCTGCTGCTCCCCTTTTATCTTGCTGCAGGATACGGCTGTATCCTGTTCTTACACCGTATTCAAAGTATGCTGAAAGGTCTCCGAATTCACCTGTTGATCTGAATCCGAAGTAGTCTGTGCTCGTACCTGCTTTCAGGGCAGAGCCACCGATCAACAGGTTACCTGACACTTTTATCTCTCCATCCACGCCGAGCAGAAGGGTTGTAGAATCAGGCTGAAGTCTGTGATCCAGGTAGTAGCGGGAAACACCTCCAAAGGCCCTGAGGTCCAGAAGTCCTTTAACAACCTCCATGTATAGACCATTCACGAATCTGTCCATTTTGAGAATGTCGTCCCTCGACGCCTGAAAAATCAGTCCTCTCCCGAAACTCAGATAAGATGATCCTGCCCTGAAGAGCAGCTCTTTACTCTTAACTTCAACATATCCCTTTACTGCACCCAATCTCCTCTGGAAGGCGAGCTCGTTTTCCGGATAATAGAGGTAATAGCTCAGCCCTGCGGCAAAGTTTTCCTGCCAGACATTTATTTCCGTTTCCTCTATCATCCTTACGGAACTGTCGCGAAAGAATCTCGTTTCAATCCCACTTGAGAGTGAGAGATTCAGGCTCATTATAACTGTAATGATGATGTTCATTTTGCAGACCTCACCTGTATATTGATTGAATCCCTGAGGGATGGATCAGTCAGAGACCAGGCTTTTACCCACACACTGCCGGGCGGGTCCGTGTTTGAAAGGTGGAAAAACTTTAGCTCGTAGGTTGAGTCAGCCGAGAATGCGTTCAGGGTATCAACATACCATAGACGGGGTAAGCATATTCCTCCCACACAGAGGTTGACGCTCCACTGGGGTGATAGGGAAGTGATGTCAACACTCACCATGATGCTGTCTCTCATCCACTGATCGTTAATAACCGTGAAATGTACGGGGTAAAGAACGGCAACGGGAACTGAAACGACGGTATCTTCCGCATGAACGCCAACATACGAGACTGTTGGCTCAATAAAGTTTGTCAGGGGATACATCCTTGCGTCCAGTACTTCCCCGGTCTCCATGTTCTGCACGAATACCACGACATCAACATTCTGAGGACTGATGCTTTGCGGAATGTCAATCACCGTGTCTATACTTGTACCTGTGCATCCCTGGTGACCACAGACCATGTCAAAAACTATGTGGTTGAGGAGAGTATCGCCGTTGGGCGAGTTGTATCTGATGTTTGACTCGGTCAGAACGATGTGAGTCCTTAGGTCAGAAGGTTTCCCTGTGGAGAGATTAACCGTTAAAGAAAGCTGGAACTGGGAGTTGAATACACCGGTAACTGTGAGTATTTCCGAGTAATTTCGGGAGTGGAGTTCGTTGATCCTTGCCTCCCATACTGAGGCTCCGGAAATGCCGGTAAATTCGTATATTCCGTTTATCACCACATAGGGTGTTCCCGGGTGGGGATCTCCGTAGTAGTAGGAAATTCTACCGTTGATTTCAGCGGAGTCTCTCAGGTAGAAAGGATCTGCGGGGTCGGGGGTTCCCACATGGTAGTTGATAACGATGAGGTTGGAGTCAATGGAGGAGAGGGAGTCGAGGATGTGTTCTGCTCTCGGGCAATGGGTGCACATGTCGTTGGAGAAGAGTTCAACGATAACCGGGGCGGAGCCCTGTGGTGGCGGAGCCACCACAGGGCTCCGCCCTATACATCCCCCCAACAGGAATCCAATAACCACCAATAAACGCCTCATCTCACTATCCCCAGTTTTATCACCCTTCCCTTCACTCTTACAAAGTAAACGCCTGAACCGTATCCACCAAGGTCAACCCTGATAATGTTTCTACCCTCTCTCACCCTCTTTCTCAGCACATCTCTCAGCCTCCCGGCGCTATCGTAAATTTTAAGTTTCAACACTTCGGTCCCTGGGGCTGTGTAAACGATTTCGGCAAATCTGTTTGTGATCTTCGCAACTTTCATGTCTCCTGCAGGGGCACTGTTTTCGTCAACACCGGTTACAGGACCGAGTATGATATCGTCAATGTACCATCCTTCGCGGGTGCTTGAACTGTCGGTGACGAGCCTGAATCTTATCTTCGTTGCCATTCCCGGCATGTCGTTGAGATAAACAGTTTCAAGACCCCAGAGGTGGAATCCAGAGTACTCATCAATGGTTATCCACCTCTTTCCGTTGAAGTATTGAAGCAGGCCAACATCACCTGTGGCGATGTTGTAGAAGGTGAAGAAAGCGAGAAATCCGTTGTTTGGAACAACAATCCACGGACTCTCAAGGCTTGCATCCATCAGGTTGGTGTACTGACCTGTATTTTCGTCACCACAGTACCAGCTATGATGAGGAGTATGACTTCTGTGAGCCGTGACATGCCAGAGATCGTTCTGTCCTCCGTGAGTCCACAAGGTGTCACCTTCCACATTGTCAAAAAATCCAGCGGAGTAGGAGACCATATAGGGGATAGAATCCACTATGGTGTCAGTGTTCACCGGGATATGAACATAGAGCCATGTCAGGTGACCGGGGGGTGTGTTGGGATCTATACTGATAACGAACGGTGTCGCGTTCATCCTTTCTCCGAAAACAGGGATGGTGTCAAATCCAGCTGTTGCTGTCTGGAGGGTGATGTAGGGGTCGCTGGAAGCGAGTGTTGCGGTAAATGCAGGTATAAGGGTTTTTCCCGTGTTTTCAACGAGCATGTAAAGGTCCACGGTTTCACCTGGTTGTGCCGTGTTGTTTCCGTTTCCACCCTGAGAGTCGTTCAGGTGATACTTTTTGACCTCGACACCTGTGCCCGGGAATAGCCACCTTGCTTCTGCCTGGAACACCCTTTTTGTGGCATAGTTCTGAACGAATACGGCTATCTGGCAGTTGCGTTCATTCCACCTCGGGTCTATGGTGAACGACTGGGTATCGGTAATTGATGAATGGGGAGGAACATCGATGGGGAGACCGCTGGCAGATGGGATCATATCCCTCATCACCTGATGATGGATGGTGGATCCGTTGGGTGCCGCATAGTAGATGTTGGATTCAGTTACGACATAAAAGAGTCTCAGGGCAGAGTGTGAGGAGTCTGATTGGTTTGAAACGGTGGCTATCACCATTCCCTGATTTTTCGTGGTATCGTACTCTACCTGAAGATCTATTGAAATGGAGGTGGCACGGCTCAATTCGGAGTTTATGTAAGTTCTCCATGGTCCTGACTGGTAACCCCCATCGATGGTTCCATCGATCCAGAGATGGGGGGTATAATCGGCACCGTAATAGTTTACTCTTGCTCTGTTCTCGTCAGGATTTGCGGCGTAGAAAGGGTCACTGCTTGAAGGCCACCAGGCGTGGTATCTTATGGTCACGACCTGGTCACCGTATTCTTCGACTACCTGATCAAGAGCCGCGTTGGCAGATGCGCATCCCGGACAGGAAGTGTTTGTGATGAGCTCAAGTAGCACCTTTCTCTGGACAGCGTGCCCGAGAAAGGGAATAAGGATTACAAGTAGAAACAACTTTTTCATGTTTTTTACCTCCTTAAAATGCAATTCCGCACTTTTGAAGTGCTTCCCTTACATCTTTGATCTCGCTCCTGCCGTAGCCCACCCGGTAGTAAACGATTCTCCCTGATGTATCAATTACAAACAGGGTGGGTAGTGCCATAACCCTGTAAAGGGATTTAACTTTTCCATCGGAATCGAGGAGGACTGGAAAATCCCACTTCCTGGATTTTACCAGACTTTTTACCCTTGAATACTTTGATGGCAGATCCTCGTTGATGGAAATGAGGTAAAAAGCCTTATCGCTCTCAAACCACAGATTCTGGAGTTCCTTGAGGGCCCTACCACATGACCGGCACCAGGTGGCCCAGAAATCCATGACCACAGGCTTCTCTCCGTAAAGCTCACTCAGTGTATATGTTTTACCATCAAGGGCTCTGAGGGAAAAGTCGTGTGCAACCTTCTGAGAGTGGAGGAGTGAAGCAAGGAGGAAAATCAGGATAAATCTCATAATGTAACCTCCAGTTTGAAAATTTGTATCCCATTCTAATAAACCCGACGGGTTTTTTCAAGGATCAGGATGTTCGAAAAACATTTTTTTCTCCATTTCCTCATCTAAAGGTGTTTTTAAGCGGAAAACATCCCCCTTAATCCCCCTTCTAAAGAAGGGGGACTTTGGTCTCCCAAAATTCCCCTGGTGAAGGTGGGTTATCCTCTCCCAAAATCCCCCTTGAAGAAGGGGAGACAGGGGGATTGAATTTAAGCGGAAAACAACCCCCTCAGTCCCCCTTCTAAAGTAGGGGGACTGTCGTCTCCTAAATTCCCCTTTGAAAAAGGGGATTCTCAAAGCCCCTTTGGCAAAAGAGGGACTATTTGAACACCCTTAGGATCAGATTTTTAAAGATACCCTTGCTTTTCGTAGTAGAACCACGCTTTCGTAGGGTACTTCTATCTCACCGAGGTCAACGAGACTCCTTCCTTCTCCGTGGAAATCAGTGCCACCTGTTTTTATAAGTCCATATCTCCCGGCTATCTCGTTTAACCTTTCCTGAATTTCCGGAGGGTTCTGGGGATGCCATACCTCCACTCCCATGAGTCCGTGTTTCACGAGATAGATAACATGATCCGGATCACCCGTTTTACCGGGATGTGCGTACACCGGAATACCTCCTGCCTTCAGGATGAGTTCAACAGCTTTTTCAGGGCTGATCTTGAATTTTGGAACATAAGCGGGCTTCCCTTCAGCTATGTAAAGGTCAAAGGCCTCCTGGGTGGAGGAGACATAACCTTTGTCAACAAGTACCTTTGCCACATGAGGTCTTCCGATATTCATGCTGGAACCTGCTGCGTGGAGAATTTCGTCAAAAGTTACATCGAGTCCCAGGTCCTGCAATATTTTTGCCATTTTCCTTGCTCTGTTGAGTCTTTCTTCCCTGAACGCGCGAAGAACACCGAGAAAGTCTTCGTCTCCATAATCCATGTAGTATCCGAGAATGTGGACCTCC
>JALSOY010000139.1 GCA_026986235.1 Caldifarciminota bacterium | reverse complement strand
TTTCGGTGGTGGTGTGAGATTTAAAAACTTCCAGCTTGACTTTGCTGACGATTCAAAGATCTACGACTTTGACCAGAGTAGCAATACGAGGTTCTCAATAACATATATACTGAAGTAGCTTACAGGACTGCGATAGCGGCCTTCTCTTCACTGTGTTCGTAGGTTTCACGGGTGAATTCGACCCACTTTCTGTTCTTCAGGATGTATCTTTTGGGTACCACCCCTTTGCCCTGCATTCTGAGCTCACGCCCTTCCCTGATAATATCACGGGGATCGTGTTTTTTAAAAAATCTGGAAACATCCATTTTGTCAAATCCGATGTATGTCACTTTCATGTCCGTGTAAATACCGTTGTCCTTGACCCTCACGATTTTGTACCAGGTTTTGTAAGGTATGTACTTACACAGACCTGCGGTAAGGTCGAGAACCTCCTCGTATGTGAGATCGAGACCAAGTGTCAGCATCACATCACCTGGGCTAATCAACCTGATCATTTCATCTCCTCCTTGTTACCACCAACCAAGAACGGCAATTTTCCCGCCTGAAAATTTTTTCAGTATTCATGCGGTTCCCCTGGATTGCAAATTGCAAATACCAGTGTGGGAATTGCAAAATGAGTGTCTGTGCCCCATAATTCCTCCCTCCTATGAGAATCACCCTGAAGGATAGTTTACCCATAATTACTCCGGTTGTACTGATTATCCTCGTTCGTGTTTTTCTTCTCCAGTCCTATCTCATTCCAACCGGTTCAATGGAGAAAACTTTACTTCCCGGAGATTTTCTGGTCGCTGAAAAGATTTCTTTTGCCTTTAAGGAACCTGATTTCAGGCGAAAAGAGATCGTGGTTTTCAAATATCCCATGAACAGGCACAGAATATTTGTAAAAAGGATCGTGGCACTTCCTGGTGACACAGTGGAGATTATACACAAGAGGTTATTTATAAATGGAATCAAACAGGTGGAACCCTATGTGATACACCGTGATCCGGAGGAGTATCCCCCTCTCGTGGTAACAGGTGGTATCCAGAAGCTGTGGGAGGAAAGAAAACTTTCGGAGGAGGAGAATGTAAGAGACAACTTCGGTCCCGTTGTTGTTCCAGAGGGTAATGTTTTCGTCATGGGAGACAACCGTGACTTTTCCTACGATTCAAGGTTCTGGGGGCCACTGCCCGAAAAGAACATAATAGGAAGGCCACTTCTGGTGCTCTTTTCCATAGACCTGAAGAGGACTTTCTTAAAGTTTCCCTGGAGGTTGAGATGGAAGAGGTTTTTAAAACGGGTTTACTGATACTTCTTATATTCATCACTTTCGCGTACCTCTTCTATTTCCTTACGAGGCCGAAAGAGAGGTACATCGTCGTTGATAGCATTTTGACTCCTGCAGAACTCAAGTTCTACAGGGCTCTAAAGGAAGTTTCTGAAGACCTCGTTATATTTGCCAAGGTCAGGGTTGCAGACATCCTGAATGTGGACTCAAAGAAGGCAAAGGGAAATTACCTGAAATATTTTAATCGTATAGCAAAAAAGCATGTTGACTTCCTGCTCTGTGAGCCAGAAACACTGAGACCAATAATGGCCATTGAGCTGGATGATAGAAGTCACGAACGAGAGGATAGAATCAAAAGGGACAGGTTTTTAGACAGGGCATTTGAGATGGCTGGCCTTCCACTGGTAAGAGTCAAAGTCAGCTCAAAGTACGAAGGAAGGGAGTTAAAGAGACTGATTGAAAATGCTAAATAGTTACATAAAAGTTGCGCTTATCGATATTACTCAGCACATCGTTTTAGGGGTACTATCTGTATTTCCACTTGTTCTTAAAAACCCCTTTTATCTACCCTTTGCCGTTTTGTTCTCTGTCTTCCCCGACATCGATCATGTGATTGTTGCAAAGAGTTTTTCCATAAGAAAAATGCTCTCACTCGGGAGAAGACCATTTTTGCACTCAATCCCTGCAGTTTTGCTTACATCATCCCTGATTTATGTTCTCTCAGGTAACTACAGGTTTGCGTACATGGTCTTCATCACGGGTACGACCCATCTCGTCTGGGATCTCTGTACAGGAGGAGTAAGGCTTTTTTACCCCTTCAAGAGGAATTTCGAGATCCCAAAGAAGTGGGCGTTCCCCCTGATTTTATTTTTCGACATCATCTCCATTATCATTAGTTTAAAATGAAAGTTGCGATACTTCTTCACATGCACCAGCCACCCTATGGTCTGAGAGCCGGCCAAGGCGTCCATTACTCCATGCCCTGGGTATTAACCCATCTCATGAGAGAATACTTCGATGTGGCTTACACGCTGTCACAGCTGGAAAGACCCATTCTGACGATCAACTTTTCTGGCTCACTTCTCGAACAGATTGAAGATTATACCCGGGGATCGGCTGTTGACAGGTTCTTTGAAATTTTTAAGAAAATGCCGGAGGAATTGGAACCAGATGAGAAGATCTTTCTGGTAGAAAATTTCTTTTCCGTCAACTTTGAAACGCGGATAAAACCGTTCAAACGATACAAGGAGCTATACTACAGGAGAGGATCAGGGAAACCTGAAGAAAGACTTATGAGGTTTACAGACCAGGATTTAATGGATCTTCAGGTCCTGTTTTTCCTTTCTCAGGTAAGTACTTACTATCAGGAGGGTGACGATGTTATCAAAGAATTAAAGAAAAAGGGTAAGGGGTACACACAGGAGGACAAGGAGGTCCTTTCGGACAGGATACGGGAGATTATCAACAGGGTTATTCCCCTTTACAAAAACCTTACTGGCAGGGGGCTTTCTGTGTCTTTTACTCCATATTATCATCCGATTTTGCCCTTAATTCAATCAACAACAGTTGCAAGGGAATCCAATCCTTCATGTGAGATGCCGGAAGTGGTGTTCTCGTCGCCCGAAGATGTTGAAAAACAAATAAGGATGGGTAAAGAGATAGTGGAGAAATATTTTGGACCGGTCAGAGGTTCATGGCCTGCTGAGGGTGGTGTTTCCAGC
>JALSOY010000138.1 GCA_026986235.1 Caldifarciminota bacterium | reverse complement strand
TTCCTCCCTGCATTCTTTACACATTTCAAACTCCTTCATCGTGGTCTTCGGCCGATCGTACGGAAGGTCCTGGATGATGGTGTACCTCGGACCGCAGTTGGTGCAGTTTATGAATGGATAATAGTACCTTCTATCCTCCGGGTCCAGGAGTTCTCTCCTGCAATCATCACAGATGGCTATGTCAGGCGGTATAACTATATCCCTTTTTTCTTTTCCGTCAGATGGTAAAATTTTGAAATCTTGGTATCCCGTGACATTGAGAGTTTCAACATCGAGTTTTCTGATGTAAGAGGCAGGTGGTGATTCCACTTTCAACTTTTTAAGAAAAACCTCAAGATTTTTTTTATCCCCCTCAGCCTCAATGAGAACGCAGTCAGAGTTGTTTTTTACGAAGCCTTTTATCATACATGAATTGGCGAGTCTAAACACGAAGGGCCTGAATCCCACACCCTGGACGATTCCAAAAACCCTGATCTTCAGGCGTTGTTGTGTCATAGATCTCCGTAACTTTTTAGAACGGTCGCCCTGAACCTGCTTTCAAGGAAGTTCGCGATGGGTTTGATGGAGGAATGAGATTTTTTTGAGAACTCAAAGATTTCGAATTCTCTATTCAACCTGGCGATGGATTCTCTGACTTTTTTCACATCGAAGTCGAAGTGGGGCTTCAGGTCACTTTTTGTTAAAACGACTGCATCAGCCTGAGAGAACATCAGGGGATATTTCAGGGGTTTGTCGTCTCCTTCAGGGATTGAGTAGAGGACCAGTTTCAAGAGGTCACCGATGTCAAACTCGGCAGGACAGATGAGATTCCCCACATTTTCGATAAAAACAAAGTCCAGATCCCTGAGGGGAAGATGATCCAGGGCAGATCCCACAAAGTGAGCATTGAGGTGACAGGAACTCGTATCCAGCTGAACCACAGGGATATGGTACCGAGAGAGTCTCTCTGCGTCCACAGTCCCGGCATAGTCTCCTTCAATAACTCCGATTCTGTATGATGGTATGAGGACATTTATTAGGGCTTCGATAAGTGTGGTCTTCCCGCATCCAGGGGATCCCATGATGTTGACTGCGAGAACACGATTCTTTTTAAAAAGATCACGGTTTATCTGTGCCTGATTATCGTTTTTTTCAAGCACATTTTTGAGTACTTTTATCCTCATCTTCGACCTCCATGTATTCTATTAAAAAATCCTTACCGCTTAAAATTTCAACAAAGATACTTCCACAACGGGGACAAACGGGAAACATATCCCCGCTGGATTCAAATTCCAGGTTACATTCTCTGCACATACACCTGCCTGGTTCAAGCTCGATCTGTAGTTCTGTCGTTTCGAGCTCAGGAAAGTCCTTTTTTAAGATTTCAAAGTAAAAGTTGACCGCCTCGGGCTGGAAAGTTGAGAATGTCCCGAGCTTCAGCTTTACCATAGTTACACGGTTGACTCCGTGTTTTCTTGCCTCCTCAACGAGGATATTGACTATTTCCTGTGTAACAGAAAGTTCATGCATACATCTCTATTATGGCATAAATCCATTAATGCTTCAAGTTGCATAGACTCCTGACCGCTAAAAAGGGGCACCACACCTTCCGACAAAGCTGAATCGGGAACCAGCGTAATGTGTTAACCGCATGAAGGTCAATTTCCCTCGAAGTTCTTGAACCCTTCACGAATCCACCTTAAAATCAAGGTGAAATGGAATTTTTGACATTCAGGTTAAAGGACCTCATCGACATTCTTCTCGTCTGGTTTATAACCTATCAAACCCTGAAACCCTTCCGGGGGACGAGGGCATCCTACATTTTCTGGGGAATTATACTCATTATAATTGCCGCAATTATTGCGGGATTCATGCACCTTGAGGCTTTCAACTGGATAATGTCACAGATCGAGAGCATTGCTCTCATCGCTCTGATCGTAATATTCCAGCCCGAGATCAGAAAGGTTCTTGCCACAATTGGCAGAACAGGATTTTTTAAAAAACTTTATCCTTCAACGGAAATGGAAGAGGTGTCACGAATTGCAACCTCTGCACTTCAGCTCAGGGACAGGAAACTTGGAGGGATTATCGTAATAGAGAGAAAGGACTCTTTGAAGGAATACATTGACGAGAATGGTATTTCCATCGATGCGGAGGTTTCTCCTCCACTTATCGTGACAATTTTTATGCCACCATCCCCCCTCCACGATGGAGCGGTGGTGACCAAAGAGGGCCGTATCACAGGGTGCAGGGTGCTTTTGCCACTTTCTGATAACCCGTCAATCGATCCGTCATTTGGTACCAGGCACAGGGCGGCAATCGGGATCACCGAGGAAACTGATGCCGTGAGCGTCGTTGTGTCGGAGGAAAGAAGGTCCATAAGAATTGCCGTCAACGGAGAGATCTCCCCACCTTTAACGAAGGATGACCTTATCGAAAAACTCACCCTCCTTATATACGGAGAGAGACATGAAAAGTAGGCTGACCGACAATATTGGCACAAAACTACTCGCACTGTTTATAGCCGTTCTCCTGTGGTTTCATGCCATAACTGAAAAGAGCTACTCTGTAACACGCCAGGTGCCATTGAAGTTCAAAGACACCCCGTCAAATCTTCAGATTATTTCCGATGTCCCCGGATCGCTTCTCGTCACCATGAGGGCAAGAGGCAAGATTTTGATCGAGCTAAAATTTTTCAAGCCATATGCAGAAATCGACCTCAGACGGGCAAAGGAAGGAAGGAACAGAGTTACAATCTCACCATCGGACATCAAGATTCCCAACGATCTGGATGTAAAGATTGAGTCAATTGAACCCCTTGTCCTGAACATAGAACTTGCCAGAAAGATTAAGAAGAAGGTTAAAATTGTCCCCCTGATTACCGGTTTTACCCTGAACTCCTTTGCTGTGAGTGGTGTAAAGGTCGTTTCTCCCGGAGATGGTATGGCGACCCTCATAGGGCCCTCTATCTGGATAAAAAATGTTTCCCATGTTTTTACTGACTCAATTCCCCTGAATCACCTGAAAAAGGATTCCACATTTACCGTAAAGATT
>JALSOY010000137.1 GCA_026986235.1 Caldifarciminota bacterium | reverse complement strand
TAAGGGGATAAGGACACACTATCTCGAAGCACTGAGAGAGCTCGAATACGACCTCGAATCAGGTAAGATAGATGAGGAAGAGTACAATCACCTAAAAACCGAACTGGAGAAGTACCTGGACACAGGAGAAAATTAAGCTCAATCTCCGTTACTTTAGATTTCCTGCTTTTTGATGGGGAATAGTTTGCAAGTGCGAACTATTGGGGATAAAATTGCAACTCCATGAAAAGGCAACTTTTTCCTCTCGGTGCGACACTTTTCGTACTCATGGCAGGGGTCAGTATGGTTACTCCCCTGCTTCCCACATACGCCCGTACTCTCGGCGCATCAGGGATCTGGATAGGTCTTATCTTTTCAGGTCTCCCGATCATGAGGAGCCTCCTTTCTCCATTCATAGGCAGGATGTCTGACAGGATGGGTAAAATCAAACCTTTTGTGTCCGCAGGAATATCAATCTACGCCATAGCATCCATCCTGTTTGCAGAGTCAACGCGAGTTGTACACCTTTTTATTTCCAGACTTTTTCAGGGGCTCGGATCGTCCCTTGTCACTCCACAGGTCATGGCCTACATCGCAAGAATTGCTCCCCGTGGGGAGGAAAGCAGGTATTTCGGTATTATCAATATGATCTTTTTCCTCGGTCTCGGCATTGGGCCCTTCTTCGGTGGTGCACTCGCTGACCTTTTAGGCATCAAGGCCGCTTTTTACATAATGGGAATACTTTCCTTTACGGCCCTGCTGATCTTTATTCTACTGGTGAAAGAGATACGCCCCAAGAAGGAAAAGAGGGAAAAGAAGCTTGTTCCTTTTAAGCTCATTATAAAAGACAGACGCATCCTTGGAATCGTGTTCTTCAGGTTCGCCCTTGCTATTACGCGGGCTGCGACACTCACATTCTTCCCTGTGCTTGCAGCAATTCACGGTCTTTCAAGGTCAGGCATTGGCTTTATCCTCACATATCAGATGCTCCTTCTCTCTTTCAGTCAGTATCCGGGCGGAAAAATTGCCGATAGATACGGGAAATTTGAGTCACTGGTTGCAGGGGGCACCATTGCAAATATTGCCTTTATCCTTTTCCCCTTCTCGCCAGGTATGCTATGGTATCTTGTTCTCAACACCCTGATCTCGTTTGGCGGTGCCCTCTCCATGCCTGCGGCCATGGGATTGATCAGTGAAATCGGAAGGGAATACGGTCCAGCTACGACCATGTCACTCCTCGATGTGGCGTTCAGCATAGGATTTGCCATCGGTCCCGTATTTTCGGGTGCAATTTACGACATACTCAACATTTCAAGCGTATTTTACATAACAGGATTCATGGGTTTCCTGGGAATTGGAATGCTTTACATATGTTTCAGGCGATATTAAAATAAAGCCACTATGGCAAAGGATTACAGGATTCTCGTGGTCGTCAACAGTGAGATAAGACCGGGTTTTAAACTCTCAGGCGTTGATGTGGTTTCACCTGAAAGTGCACGGGAGGCAGAGAAAATTATAGAAGAAGAGATGAATTCTGACAGGTACGGGATTATCATCCTGGATGAGAATTTCCTCCACAGGTTCAGTGAGAAGGTGAAAAACGAAGTCCTTGACAGTGTAGTCCCTCTGATAGTGCCGATAAACCTTTCAAGGATCAGTGAGGAGTCTCCAGAAGAGTATCTTGAGAATGTGGTAAGGAGGGCCGTAGGTTTCCAGATTAAGGTAAGGGCTTGAAAAAAGGATTTATCTTCATCCTTATCCCGATAGGACTCTCTCTCCTCGGAATTCTTGAGTTAAATTCCATCAACCGGTTTTACGCCGTCAGGCAGTCTGTCTGGTTGTCACTGGGACTTTTTATTGCAGTTCTGAACTTCTTTATTCCGCTTAAGATCTACAGGTCACTGGCTCCTTTACTGTATGCACTTTCAATTTTACTGGTGTTCCTGGTTCTATTTACACCGGCAAAGGGGCCAAAAAGGTGGTTCAACCTGGCTGGCTTCAACTTTCAGCCCTCGGAGATCGCAAAACTCGGCTACATCTTTTTTGTGAGTCGCTGGATATCGACTCAAAAGGGACTGAGGGACCGTGAAGTTTTTATCCTCTTTGGATTCTCCTTCATCCCTTTCCTGCTCGTGCTGGTTGAGCCGGATCTTGCCACATCGGGCACCTTTGTGTTTCTTTATGTACTAATTACATTCCTTGCCGGGGCCGACCTGAAGGTTCTGAATTTCATCCTGTTCTCACCGATTGCGGCCATCTTCTCTTTCAAATCCGGTCTGTTTCTAATTCTTATTATTCTTGCCCTCGTGTATCTCAGGCTGGTGAAGATGTCTGTTCCCTACACGCTTATATTTGTAACCTATCTCATCTTTGTAGGGCTGTTTTCTCCCTACATCTGGTACAGGATTCTCAAGCCCTATCAGAGGGCCAGGATAGTGGCGTTTCTTGAGCCTGAAAAGTACAAAACAGGCCCTGCCTGGCAGATCCTTCAGGGTGAGATCGCACTCGGATCAGGTGGCCTCAAGGGCAAGGGACTTAATAAGGGGACTCAAAAGGGACTCGCCTTCTTACCCGCAGCTCACACAGATTTTATCTTCTCGAGTATTGGTGAAGAAATGGGGTTTATTACCACCTCTATGATCCTCATCACCCTTCTCGTCTTTTCCATCCTGATCTTTGTAACAGGTTACAGAGACAGGGACATCTTCCGAAAAATTCTCGCCTTTGGCATATCCGGCTATTTTCTCTACCATACGACTTTGAATATCGCAACGAACCTCGGGATGTTCCCTGTCTCCGGCATACCCCTGCCCTTTCTCACATACGGAGGTAGCCACATTCTTGTGGAATTTTTTATGGTGGGCATCGTTCTGCGAATCCTGAAAGAACAGGGAGTTAGAGAGCTGAGTCTAAGTACTCAAGGAGTTTTTTAAAGTCGTCCGGCAGGGGGGATTCAAACTCAACCCTTGCCATCTTTGAAGGATGGATAAAAGAAAGCCTGCGCGCGTGAAGTGCCTGTCTTTTCATAATTTCTAGCATATCTTTAACATGGGGGACCTCCTCTGTGGGGAC
>JALSOY010000136.1 GCA_026986235.1 Caldifarciminota bacterium | reverse complement strand
ACATCGTGAGTGAGAGAGGAGGTCATGGACTGAACAGCAACAGGATTACCGCCTCCAATCTTTACCCTTCCAATTCTTACGACCTTAGTTTTCATCGATAAAATCCCTGAGATTCAAAATCCTTTTTCTCTTCATTCTCTCAGCTTCGATAATGCAAAGGACCCTTTTAACAGCTTCTTCCTTTATGTCGTTCATGACGATGTAATCATACTCATAAGCCCATTTCATCTCTTCTTTCGAGAGTTTCAGTCTTAGTTCAAGCTTTTCCTCACTTTCAGCACCCCGGGCCCTGAGTCTCTGGTGTAGAACCACAATCGAAGGAGGCATCAGGAAAATGCTGACAACCCGTCCCGGATAAAGTGCCTCAAGGGACCTTTTCCCGTGAATATCCAGATCAAGTATTACATCTCTCCCCTCACCAAGAGCCCTGTCAATAGGATCTCTGGGAGTTCCATAGTACTCACCATAAATTTTTGCCCATTCCACAACTCTACCCTTCTCTATCCAGTCTTCAAATGTACCTTTATCCACAAAGATGTAGTCTTTCCCATCAACTTCGCCGGGTCTTTTTCCCCTCGTGGTGGCTGAAACGGAGTAAAAGAGGTCAGAAAGTTTACCTAAAACCATCTTTACAATAGTGGTTTTACCGGATCCCGAGGGCGCAGAAACAACGATGAGAAAAGGCTCTCTTTTTAACTTCATTCAATGTTCCTCACCTGTTCTTTTATCCTTTCCACCTCCTCCCTCATCAAAATTGTGTGGTTTATAAGATTAACATCAACACTCTTATTGGAAAGGGTTGTGATCTCTCTGTGCAACTCCTGGGCATAAAAATCGAGTTTTCGTCCCACAGGTTCTCTTGAATTTTTCAAAATATTCTCAATGTTTTTTATGTGGGCCCTGATTCTTGAAATCTCCTCGTTCACATCAAGTTTGTTTGCCCAGAAAACGAGTTCAGAGCTAATCCTGTTAACGAACTGTGGATCGTCGCCCACCTCCTCTTTCAACTTCTCAAAGGATTCTCTGACTTTTTCCTTTCTCCTTTCTATCTCAACTTCTTTTAGCTGTTCAACCTTTTTTAGATGCTTCTTAATGTTTCTGAGCCTCGTTATTACATCCTTTTTTATCTTTTCGCCCTCTATTTCTCTTGATTTTATCATTTCTTCGAGCGCCCTTTTTAGGACTTCCATCACCTTTTCCCTGTTATCGAACTTGATGTCTTCTTCCCTCACCAGAACCCCTGGAAGCGAAAGCAGGCTTGCAAGATCTATCGTGTAATTGCCCTTTACACTCTTCTGGATCTCTTCAACGATACCTTTAAGTAAAGTGGTGTTGATTCTGACTTTAAAATCCGGGGGTCTATCGATTTTCACGCGCACCTTTACAAGGCCCCGTGATATACTTGACTGAACTACACTTCTTATGTCACCTTCCATGTGTTCGAGGCACTCAGGAAGATATATGTGCAGGTCAAGGAACCTGCTGTTGAGGCTGACAACTTCAACAGTTAGCTTAAAATTTTCTACATCCTCCTGAGCCCTCCCGAAACCTGTCATACTCCTTATCATTCTACTGTCACGCTCTTGGCAAGATTTCTCGGTTTATCAACATCGCAGTTCCTTAGAACCGCTATGTGATAGGCGAGTAATTGTAAAGGAATAATTGAGAGAATTGGAGTAAATATCTCAAAGGTCTCCGGAATGTAGATAATTTCCTCACCAAATTCCCTTACATTTTCATCGCCATCAGTGGCCACTATTATAATTCTGCCGCCACGGGCACGAACCTCCTGAATGTTGGAGATGGTTTTGGAATAAACGGAAGTTCTGGGAGCAACGACCACAACGGGGAGGTTTTCGTCCACCAGTGCAATGGGACCGTGTTTCATCTCCCCTGCGGCATAACCTGTTGCGTGGATGTATGAGATTTCTTTAAGTTTTAATGCACCTTCAAGTGCAGTTGGGAAATTGATACCGCGTCCGAGGAACATGAAGTTGTTGGCGCTGTAAAATTTCTCAGCTATATGCTGTATCTGCGCCTCCTTTGCCAGAATACTCCTCATCTTCTCAGGTAGTGCCTTGAGTTCGTTAACATAGTCCGCAAGCTGACTGTCCGTGATAAAACCTTTAAGGTAGCCGATTTCAAGTGAAAGGAGTGCGAGGATCAAAAGCTGGGCAGTGTAGGCCTTCGTTGATGCCACGCCTATCTCAGGTCCCGCGTTTATGTAGATTACATAATCTGATTCCCTCGCAATGGTGCTCTCCTGAACATTAACAATGGATAGAACATCAAGACCGTTACTCTTTGCAAGCCTCACACCTGCAAGTGTATCTGCTGTCTCACCTGACTGGCTGATGGCGACAACCAGGGTCCTGGGATCGAAAACAGGATTTTTGTACCTGAATTCTGATGAGTACTCTGCCTGACTTTTAATTCTCGCAAGATTCTGAAGCATGTATGTTCCTATCATACCTGCGTGGAGAGATGTCCCTGAAGCCTGAATGAAAAACTCATTCTTATTCAGAAGGATGCGTCTTAAGTTGAAATCTTTCAGGATCTGGGGCTCACCCTCTTTTATGTAACTTGCTATGTTTTTAACGAAAACTTTTGGCTGTTCGTGGATCTCTTTGAGCATGTAGTGAGGGAAGCCCTCTTTTTCCACCATGTCTGCTTCCCATGTAACCACCGTAACATCACGGCTTCTCTTCCTACCCTCAAAATCAAAGATTTCATACTCTTTCTGGGTGGCAAGTACCACATCTCCGTCTTCAAGGGTGATAATTCTTTTGGTGTGGGAAAGTAAGGCGGGTATGTCAGAGGCAAAGAGCATTTCATCGTCACCAATGCCAAGGATGAGGGGGGAAGCATATCGGACTCCGATCATTTTGTCGGGTTCCTTTGCAGAAATTACGACAAATGCGAAGGCTCCCTGAAGTTTGTTCACCGTTTTCAGAACGGCTTCAAGCAGGTTACCCTCGTAATACTCCTCTATCAGGTGTGGTATAACCTCGCTGTCAGTTTCAGAGACAAACTTATGACCGAGCGAGGTGAGTTCATCTTTCAATTCAATGTAGTTTTCAATTATTCCATTGTGGACTACGGCAACTGATCCGGTGCAGTCAACATGAGGATGGGCGTTTTCGTCAGTTACCTTACCGTGGGTTGCCCATCTGGTGTGTCCGATACCGATCTTGCCTCTTATGGGCTTACCGTTGACGAGGGAGTAGAGGTCGAGGATTCTCCCCTTCCTCTTTCTGATAAAAAGTTTTCCTTCGTCAATGGCTGCGATACCTGCGGAGTCGTATCCCCTGTATTCGAGCTTTTCAAGCCCGACGAGGATAACGGAGTCAACATCTTTGTTACCAATATAACCGACTATGCCACACATTTTCCCCTCCTTGAGGAAGTTATCTGGTGCCGGAGGAGGGATTCGAACCCTCACGGTATTTGGTACCAGCGGATTTTGAATCCGCCGCGTCTTCCAGTTCCGCCACTCCGGCACATCGGTTTAATTATTATTTAACCGTACAGCTGTTGTCAATATTGAAAGAATCGGGCATGAAGGTTAAAATGTAAAGTATGAAAAAGTCAAGAGTAAAGGCAGAGGGAGACTGGGCGTTAATACTTGGAGCATCAAGTGGTTTTGGTGCAGCCACTGCAAGAGAGCTGGCCAAAAACGGGTTCAACATTTTTGGTGTCCACCTGGACCGTAAGGCCACCATGAAAAATGTTGAGGAAGTCGTCAATTTCATAAAAAGTACAGGTAAGGAGGCTGTATTTTTCAATATCAACGCTGCGGACGACAAAAAGAGGGCAAAGGTGATTGAGGAGATCGAAGGTATAATAAAATCCCAGGAGGACAATCCTCAGGTCAGGGTACTCCTTCATTCCCTCGCATTTGGGACTCTAAAAAAGTTCACCGGAGAAGAGAGGATAAATTCCACCCAGTTAATGATGACACTTGAAGTTATGGCCAATACTCTCGTGTACTGGACCCAGGATCTCGTGGAGAGGGGGCTCATGAGGAAGGGTGGGAGAATTTTTGCGATGACGAGTTCGGGTTCACAGAAGGTCATGAGTTATTACGGGGCGGTATCGGCGGCAAAATGTGCCCTTGAAAGCCACATCAGGCAGCTCGCTCTTGAGCTTGCTCCACTGGGAATCACTGCCAATGCCATAAGGGCTGGCGTTACAGATACTCCTGCCCTCAGAAAAATCCCGGGTCATGAAAAAATCATAGAACTTGTATTGAGAATTAATCCCTCAGGGAGACTCACAACACCGGAGGATGTTGCGAAGGCAATCGCAGTCCTCACACACCCGGACCTTTACTGGATGACCGGGAATGTCATAAATGTTGACGGTGGAGAGAACATATCTGGTATCTGAGGTTGACACCGATGGAGTTGTTATTTAATAATAAAAACCAGCCTGCCGGGGTAGCTCAGTTGGTAGAGCACGGGACTGAAAATCCCGGTGTCCCCAGTTCGATTCTGGGCCCCGGCACTTTTTATTTTCAGGGAGGTTCAGTATGGATATTTCAAAACTTGAGAACATTCTGCAGAGTATTTTAAACGGTAATCCCGCTTTTCAGACAGTGATGGTGGTGAGTATCGACGGGCTCCCGCTCGCATCCATGTCAAACGCCACTCTCGACGAGGAAAAGGTAAGCGCAGTTTCCAGTCTTGCGCTCTCCACGCTTGAAAAAACGGCAAATGAAATCGGACTTGGAAAGTTAAGTGATACGATGATAAGGGGGACGGATGCGACGGTTTTTATCTACAACCTCGACAATGAAGGTGCCCTCGTTGCAGTGGCGGACAACTCGGTAAAACTCGGACTCGCCCTTTATCAGCTTAAAAGTGCATCCAGAGAGGCAGAACAGGTGCTCAAGAGCTCCCAGTTCTCAGCTTCCACCGGAGAGCCGGTCTGACAACTGTGTGGATTTTCGTCATATTTTTCCTGATCGGGAACGCTTTCGCCCTCCTCTCAGGATTTCTTTCTGAAAGGACTTTCCACCCCTATTTCCCTCCTCTGTTTTCATTTGTTTATGTTTTCCTTTCCTATCCTCTGTACCTGAAATTTCATGGCTCATTCGAGTTCTATTACTACTCTTTACTCCTGCTTCTCCTTTTGGGAATAGCATATGTGGATTTCCTGACAGAGGGGATACCCCGGATTTTCACTCATTCGGGAATCGTTCTCGGGCTGATCCTCAGCTATTTTACAAAGCTTCCGGGATTTAAGAATTCCGTTATAGGTGCCTCATCAGGCATTTTGCTTCTCCTTGCAACGAAATTTCTTGCAGATATGTTGATGAAAAAGGAAGCTCTGGGGCTTGGAGATGTCAAGCTACTTGCCATGCTGGGAGCATTCGGTGGACCATATCTGTTATTAACTGCCTTTATTGGTGGAAGCTTCATAGGTGCCATTCTGGGAGTGATTAAGTACTTTATGACAGGGGATAATCGCCTGCCCTTCGGACCATTTATATCCATTGCAGCCTACCTCGGGGTGTTATTCCGGGAAAACATTCTGTTTTTTGTACGAAAAATCCTTGTGGCTTGACACAGTTTGGTTAATACTTAATACATTAAAGCAAGGAGCTGGAAAATGAAGTTTGCCACGATCAACGATGCAATAGATTTTTACAGAAAACTTGCCGTGGAAAACCCGAACAATTCTACTGTTCTAAACACTCTCGGTGATCTTTATGTCAAAACCGGGGACAAAAAAGAGGCGCTTAATTACTACAAACAGGCCATGGAAATCCTTGAAAAGAACGCCAGCTACCAGAATGCAATTGCAATCGGGAAAAAGATTCTCAGGTATGTTTCAAGGGATCCGGAGACGATTTTCAAACTCTCAAAGCTTTACACGAAGATCGGGGACTACAATGAGGCCGTTAAGTATGTCAGCCTGCTGGATCCGGAGAAAATAGATGAAGCACATTATGACGAAATCATAGGCCTTTTGAACTTTCTAATTTCATCCGTCGATGCAAGGGACACCAAATTGAAACTTACAAGACTCCTGGATCTGTTCAAAGAGAAGCTCGCAACCCTTGCAGGTCCCGTTGACGAATTTGACCTGCTGGGATTTCAGTCTTCTGAAACGGATGACATGCCACCACTTCTTGAGGAGTCCACTATAAAGATAGGGCCTGACACCATAATAGACCTTTCTGTACCCGGTGAAGAAGTGGAGCATCCTCCCCGAAAGGCAGAGCCGGAGTACATGCTCCAGATCTTACAGAAAGTCTCAAAAGGCAGTTACATTACCTATGACCCTGATTTTGAAGATGTAAAAAACCTCGTGGACTCCGGCCTTTACAGACCAGCCATCTGGCTGATCCAGAACATGGAAAAGAAAATGGGAAAACCCTGGAAAGAATTACTTCTCAAGTGTTTCGTGGAAACGGGAGAAGTAGATGGAATTTATCCCCTGATAGATGAACTTGACGGTGTGGAAGACCCGGAGACCCTGTACTATATCGCACGGGCCCACGAGAACATCGGGAACAGAGAAAAGGCGCTATTCTTTTTCAGAAAGTTATTCGCATACTACGGCGCCTACCGGGATACAAAAGAAAGAATTGAAAAAATCAGGAGTGAATTAGAATGAGTCAGTTGAGACTTTTAAACGACCTTGCAGGTGCAGGGCTTATAACATCCACAGACAAGGAAGAAATTATTAAAAAGCAGTGGGAAACAGGAGAACCCATTGAGAAAATCCTTCTCGATGGTGGATACATCTCAGAAGACAGCCTTCTCAATTTTATCTCCAGAAAATACAGGATCCCCTTTGTTTCTCTGAGGAATATCGAAGTTGACAGGGAGGCAACATACCACATACCTTCATATCTGGCAAGAAAGCTCGGCCTCATCCCTGTAAGAAGGATCAACTCCTCTCTGGTTATCGCAGTATCAGAACCTTTCAACGAGACGCTCCTGTCAGAACTCAGAAGGGTAACGGACCTGAAACCCATTCCACTCCTCGTGAGAAAGAGAGAAATTGAGGAAGCCATTGATGAATTTTACGAGGCGAAAAAGGAGGCACCGGAGAAACCCCTAAAAACGAGGATACAGGAGCTTGAAAAGCAGGAACTATCAGGCAGTTTTGAAAGGTATATCGTCGGAAAAGGAAATCAGAAGGTTTACAGGCTCGCCATGGCTTTTATAAAAGGTGAGATAAAAGACTTATTGATCGTAGGTGACCCTGGTACCGGAAAATCCTTCACCCTTGGAGCATTAAAGGAGGCCCTTGAGAAGGAAGGGAGAAAGGTAATGGCCCTATCCATCCCTGACCTCGAGACACACATCAACAGGTTCAGGGGAGGTTCAGGGATTGCAGACCTTAGGGACTACCTTACATCTTACGAGGTCCTGCTTCTTGACGAGATTGAATACCTCCAGAACAAGCCTCACCTCCAGGATGAGGTGGAAATTTTACTTGAAAAATACATGCAAAAGGGTCATCAGATTGCAGCAACATCTCTTCTGAAACCTTCTGAACTCAAGGGCGTGAGGGCGAAACTGATCTCCCTTTTGAGTTCCATGATCGAGGTAGAAATTGGAGAACTGGACAGGGATATGGCTATGCGGTATCTCAGCCAGAACGATCTTACTACGCAGGAGATAGAGGCTATCCTGGGCGAAAATCCTCGAACTTTCAGAGATCTTGAAGGAATTTTAAAGCGCGTACTGGCAATTAAGAAATACCTTTCTTCCGGCTTTTAGATAAGGAATGCTGCTAAATTTTTTTAAAAACGGCCGTAAAAATGCTGTAGTAAGTATCGACATCGGTTCGAATTTGATAAAAATCCTCGAACTCGAAAGGAAAAAGGGTGAAATTTTTGTAAAAAACATCGGGTTCATGGATACACCACCGGAAAGTGTGGTGGCAAAGGAGATAATAGACAGGTACATAATTGCGGATGCAATAAAAACACTTCTCGAAGACCTCAAGATCAACCGGAACTACGCTGTAACATCGGTCGGAGGCAAAAACCTGATTATCAAAAGTCTCCTTCTATTACCCACGGAATCGGCAGAAATAGAGAACAGGATAGTCGAGGAGGCACAGAAGGTTCTACCCTTCGACATAGAAACCCTGTTCTGGGATTACTGGATACTTCCACCAAGACCGGGTAGCGAGGAAATACCTGTGTACATAGTTGCCACAAGACAGGAAACCGTTTACATGATAGAGGACTCCCTGAAGTATTCGGGCTTAACCCTCGGGGTCCTCGACGCCACTCCCCTTTCCATCATTAATACCGTGAAATTCAACCACAATCTCGATCCAGAAAGAAACTACCTGATTATAGACATTGGTTTCGAAGGTTCCTCTTTTATACTTGTCTCAGGTGGCGTGTATTACGATCATCATGACGGAGATTTTTCCGTTAAAAAGTATGTAGATTCCCTCGTTAGGTTTATGAATGTCGATCAGAAAACTGCACTTGGTTACCTTTTTGACGAGAATACATCATCAGAGCTAACAGCGAGTTTTGAAACCATCATCAACGGTCTCAACCAGTCTCTTGCAGACGAGGTGCAGAGATATATCTCCATCTCGGGGATGGAGATATCGGGAATTTTTCTTACAGGTGGTGGGGTAAATATAAAAAACATAGACGAACCTTTGAGGAACACCTTTGAAAACTCCGAACTCATTATAGTTGATCCCTTTAAAAATGTGGCGAACTACGAGGAAATTGAGGAACGAACTGGCCTGGGCGTGAAGGAACAGCGACTTTTTACACTCAGTTTTGGCACAGGACTCAGAGGTCTTGAACTCCCTCAGGTGGTACCTTCAATAAACCTGAGCCCTTACAAAAAAGTTGAGAGGAAACCCAGAATACCACCTGTAGTCGGTAATCTCGTCCTTCCCGGGGTGATTCTGCTTGCGTCTTTTGGTGTTATTTTTATTCTCAACCAGGAGCAGAGATCGAGCTATCGCATACTTCTCACGCAGAAACAGGAGATAGAGGAAGAGAAGAAACTCCTCGGTGACAGACTGAACATAATGCGTGAGCTCGACAAGAAGAAAAAGGAACTCGCCCAGAAAGTGAATGTTATTAAAGAAATTGCAAAGGACAGGGCTTTTTACCTGACACTCTTAAACGACATTAACAAAAATATTCCTCCAAACACATGGCTTACCGCAATAAAGGAAAACCGTGAAGGCGGGATCCTCAGGTTTTTTATCGACGGAGGTGCCTTTACCTCAATTGAAGTATCCAACTTCATGAAAAGGCTATCTGAGTCAAATAGCATCTGGGAAAAGGTTGACCTCGTTTATCTAAAAAAGAATGAGGATGCTACAGGTTCGTATGTGTCTTTCGAGATAGTGGTCTATCCTCACCAAAAATCTGGAGAGATGCAAGGTGGAAGTAAACCTTGAAGCGTTGAAAAAACCGAAAAATATATGGGGATTACTGCTCGTTCTGGAGGTTGTAATACTCGGAGGTTTCTTCTATAAAGTTTATCTACCACGAAAAAACAAAATAAAGGCGCTGGAGGAACAGATCAGTCAGGAACAGATGATGCTACAGAAGTACAGGTCGAGACTGAAAAATTTCAAAAAGGTAAAAGAAGAGGCAGATTCCGTTGAACAGTTGTGGAACAGGCTCAACGAGATTTTACCCTCAGAAGAGGAGATTCCCCGGTGGATTAAAAAGGTTGCTCTTATGGGGATCAGAAACAGACTGGAATTTACAATGGTAAAACCCATGCCTTCAGCGGTGAAGGGATTTTATGTCGTTTATCCCATAGATATAGACCTCATCGGTAGTTACCACGACTTCGGCAGATTCGTCGAGGAACTCACCAACTCCCCGCAGGTAACCAGGATCTCAAACCTTGAAATACTTGCCTTTAATTTCAAAGATCTGCCCGAGTTCACTGTTAAGGTCCACTTCCAGTTACAGGTATTCGTTTTTAAGGGGACCAGTGTAAGGACACTCCTCGGAGGCGAAGGATGAGGAAGTTTTTCATTCTTTTAATCTTTACAGGATTTCTTGGGGCCTACAACGAGCTTACGGACATATATTTTGAGGAACAACCGGGATTTGCGGAAATTATGCTGAAATTTAGAGAGGAAATAGTTGACTACCGGGGAAACCTTGAAAAAAACAAAATCGTGATATTCTTCCCTTACACAGATTACTTCAAGGATATAAGAAAGATCGACATTAAGAAGGCAAATGTAAGTTACATCGAAATAAAGCCTGGAAAAGAGCACACAATTAAGGTTATAATTGCCGAAAAAAAGAGGAGCGAGTACAAAATTGAACAGGTCGGTAATATAATGACGGTCAGGGTTTATCCACCTAAAATCGCCGGAGAAAAGGCCGTGCAGGAAACCGTTCAAACATTACCAAAAATAAAACCCTCAACCATATCGGAGATCCTGAACCTCAAAAGACTCAAGTACAGGACATACGGTAAGAGAGACATCTTTAAAAGTCTCATAAATACGAAGGGAGACTCTGCCCTTATGGATCCGGCAGGCGCCAAACTGCTTGGCATAATAATAAGAGGTCAGAGAAAGGTGGCGATCTTCAAGGATAAAAACGGAAAGACCTTTATCCTTAAACAGGGGCAGAGGGTGAAAAATGGTAAACTCTGGAAGATAACGGAAAATCAGGTAATACTGCTCATCGGCTTGCGTGGTTATGCAAGAACTATTAGAATTAAGCTCAAAAATCCGATGGAAGATTTGAAATGAAATTAAAATTTGCAATAGTCATAACTTTCATACTTATGTCTCCACTACTACACGCTGCAAAGAAAAATACCCTTGTTACCCTGAATGTGGAGAACGCTGATGTGAGAGATGTTTTACAGGCTCTCGCTCAGATCGCCGGTGCAAACATCGTAATTTCCAAGGATGTAACAGGTAAGATAACCATCAGATTGAACAAAGTTCCCTGGAAAACCGCTCTCGGGATAATAACGGAATCCGCCGGACTGAGTTTCAGAGAAAAGAACGGAATAATCACAGTCACAACCAAAGACGAGTTTGAAACCATGAAATCCATTGCCAGGCTGGAGACGAGGGTAATAAACCTCCAGTATTCCAAAGCCAGGGATGTGAAAGCACTCGTTGCAAGGAGGTTATCTGAAAGGGGGGTAATTGAAACAGATGATAGAACCAACTCGCTTATCATCACTGATCTTCCAGAAGTTCTCGACGGAATTGAGGATCTGATAAGGAAACTTGATGTTCCAAACAGGCAGGTAATGATTTCAGCGAGAATTGTGGAGGTGGACTACGACGCTGCAAGGGAACTCGGTATCACCTGGACAGTGGGCAATGTACTCGATACCCTTGCAAAGACGAGAGCAGGTGCAACTCTCCTCGCAGGCGGAGAAAGTGACAAGGGACTCGTCATATCCTTCGGAAAGGTTCTACCAAGTTACAACATAAACGCCGCCCTGAATCAGCTGGAAAACGAGAGTAAGGCGAACATCCTCTCTGAGCCCAAGATCATGGTCGAGGACAACGAAAATGCGGTAATATCGTCGGGTAAACTCATACCTGTTATCATGAGGGATCAGGCGGGAAATCCGGTGATAAAATTCTACGACGCAACTTTAAAACTTTCGGTAACTCCACACATTAGCCCCAACAACGAAATCAGACTCGAGCTTGAACCTCAGGTCGGCGACATCGCAGGGCTGATACCTGGTGCCCCCGGCCCCATTATCTCCGTACAGAGAGCAAAAACCATCCTCCGGGTTAAAAACGGAGAAACCATAGTAATCGGTGGAGTCTTAAAAAGCAGACAGGCTACAGGTACAGAAGGCGTACCGTTTTTGAAAGATCTCCCCATAATCGGGAGTCTCTTCGGATCAAAATCAAAGACCGTGGAGAAAAAAGAGATCCTGTTTTTCATAACCCCAAGAATCGTCGAAAATGAATAAAGTTCTTCTGGCATTAACTCTTATAATGCCCGTTTTCTTGAACGCTCAGGCTGACTCAGTAAGACC
>JALSOY010000135.1 GCA_026986235.1 Caldifarciminota bacterium | reverse complement strand
GTCGAGGAGGATAACGGAGTAAGGCCTTCTTCTCACTGCCTCGGTGAGTTTTCCACCTTCTTCGTATCCCACATAGCCGGGAGGTGCACCTATCAACTTGGCAACCGAATGCTCTTCCTTGAATTCAGACATATCCAGTCTGATAAGGGCATCCTCGTCACCAAACAGGAATTCTGCCAGTGTCTTGGCGAGCTCCGTCTTACCCACACCTGTCGGGCCGAGAAAGAGGAAGGAGCCGAGGGGTCTTCTGGGATCGGATATACCGGCTCTCGCCCTTCTTACGGCTTCAGAAACGACCTTTATCGCCTCATCCTGTCCCACGACTCGCTGATGGAGATAGTCTTCCATCTTCAGGAGTTTCTGGCGCTCCTCCTGAAGCATCTTTGAAACCGGGATCTTGGTCCATTCAGAGACCACCTCTGCCACATCCTCATCAACTATGGATACCCTTTCACGAGAGTCTTTCTTCTCCTGTTTTGCCTTGAGAAGTGCTTTTTTCGTCTCCTTGAGCTCGTCAGAAAGTTTTTCAAACTTTTCTATGTCACCCTTTTCCTCTGCTTCCTTTACCCTCTTTTCGAGTTCATCGACCTTTTTCTGGAGTTCTTCTACGGTGGATGTGTCCTCAGCCTTAACACCGAGTTTACTGAGTTCCTCTTTCAAACGGCTGATCTCTGACTCGTACTCCTTCTTTCTCTCTTCGTCAGATTCTTTCTCGATGAGTTCTTCGTACTCCTTTATTTTGCCTTCAATCTCCCTTGCCCTGATGGAGGGAGAAACGGCCTTCAGGGTTTTACGGGATGCAGCCTGGTCGATGGCATCGATAGCCTTATCGGGCAGATGTCTATCCTGGACATAACGGTGGGTAAGTTTCACAGCGGCCTCAAGGGCGGAATCTTCGATCTTTACATCGTGGTGTTCCTCGTACTTCGGTCTTAAACCTTTAAGGATTTCTATGGTTGTCTCGGGAGTGGGCTCTTCCACCCAGATTGGCTGGAATCTTCTTTCAAGGGCGGAATCTTTCTCGATGTACTTTCGGTACTCGTCTGGAGTTGTGGCTCCGATGACCTGGAATTCACCGCGGGCAAGTGCGGGCTTGAGCAGGTTGGCCGCATCCATCGAACCTTCTGCCCTGCCTGCTCCAACGACATTGTGGATCTCGTCAATAAACAGGATTACATTACCTGCATTCTTAACCTCTTCAAGGATGGACTTCAATCTCTCCTCGAATTCTCCGCGATACTTTGTACCGGCGATCAGGGCACCCATATCCAGGGCAAGTATCCTCTTGTCCCTGAGTTTTTCAGGAACTTCTCCCCTTGAGATCTTCTGGGCAAGTCCCTCAACAATGGCAGTCTTACCCACACCGGCTTCACCCACGAGGACAGGGTTGTTCTTCTGTCTTCTCGTCAAAACCTCAATAATCTGCTGGATTTCCCTGTCTCTACCTATGACGGGGTCCAGCTTACCCTCCTTGGCAAGCTGGGTTAAATCGACGGTAAACCTCTCAAGAGCGGATCTTTCTTCTTCTTTTAGCTCTTCCTTTATCTCTCCCATAGAAGTACCCTCCCCTTTGATGTTTTTGAGAGTCTGTAAAATCTGGCTGAAATAAAGGCCACCAATGGTATCAGTGGCCTTCTGAAGTTCTTCAACGATCTCCGTGATCCCGGCCTCGCCGTCCGAAGCGGACTTTGAAGCGTTTTCCAGTATCCTGTTTACATAGTAAGAATTTTCTACCTCGTACTTCCTGTCAGTGAATCTGGTGGCAAGTAGTCTCACCAGTCTCCGGGGATCAATTCCACTTTTCATAAGCTGGGTAAGGGAATTCCTGATTTTGTCCTCAAAATCGATAAGATCGTAGGTCAGTTTATCTATCTCCTCATCTTTCAATCCCCGGGCTCTCAGAATACTTCTCAATCCCTCAACGAACTTTCTCGGAACACGGACCACTTCCTCCTGTAACACCCAGTGATCACGGGCACCCCGGAATCCAAACTCTTCAGGGAAAAATTCAGAGAGGATGTCCGAACCGAAAAATTCCTCGATTAAATTTCTCGGTCTCGACCTTTTTACCCATCTTTTAATGTGAACCGAGGCATAATCCCGGTAGTGTTTTCCCTGGAGCTCCTGCGTGAAATACTCGTCCAGATGATCAAAGAGTACTTTGAAGACTTCTCTTGAAAGGCCACGGGAAAAACCATTTTCAATATCACGGGACTTGCTCTCAATCGCTGACGAGTAAGATTCAATCATCCCGTTCAACTGCTGGTAGAAGTCCCTGAGTGCATGATTCACCTCTCTTTTAACAGCCTCCGGTGCAACACCTCTCTTCTCTATCCACCTGATAAACGGATTACCATCTTTAAGGGTGAAGAAGGCGTTTAAAAGATGGTCGGTATCAACAATAAGCTCGCCCCGTTGAGAAGCAAGCCTTTTTGCCTCATTTAAAAGATTTTGAGCACTCTTTTTCAATTTCATAGGCATCCCTCCTAATGTAGATTTTTTAAGTGCGGTTTTATAATAATTTTTAACCAGAATTGTGTCAAGGGGATGCCCGTGTGTGTAAGGAGGCAGAAAGTGAATGTTTTTAGTTTTCGAAACTGGAAAGTACTGTATGATGTCCTTTAATATTACGGAAATTCCAACAAGGGAGGTACATTTATGGGGCTTCTTGACAGATTCAGAAAGAAGACTGTTGATGTGGAGCAACTTGCCAAGGAAGTTGACATGGGGCCAAGGTCACCGAAGGGGTGGGGGAGATACCTGATTTTTATCGTAGCGGTATCCATGTCCCTTTTTCATCTCTACACAGGTGGTGCCGGATTGCTTACGGCAATGAAGCAGAGATCCGTTCACCTTACCTTTGCTCTGTTTCTTGCCTTCGTTGTTTACCCCTTCAGCAAGAGGTCACCGCGGGATAGAATCCCGTGGTACGATCTCATTATAGGATTACTTGCCGCATTCACCGCTTTTTATCACATCCTTTTTTACAATCAGTTAACATACCGTGTGGGTGCTCCAAACACCATTGACCTGATAATGGGTGGACTTTTCATCGTTCTC
>JALSOY010000134.1 GCA_026986235.1 Caldifarciminota bacterium | reverse complement strand
CGAACTTATCGAGGAGCTCAGATCACGGATTGACAAAGGCCTGAGGGTGGCAGAAGATGCTGTTCGGTCTGGAGAAGAGAGTGATAAAACCATATCCCGGCTCAGAAACCGTTACAGGAATGCCGTTAGAAGTGGAATTATAGATTCGAAAGAAGATGTTGACCTTATCCTTCTTGCCATGGAACTGAACGGTGCCCTGGTGACAAGTGACCAGGGAATAGTTAAATGGGCAGAAAAACTTGGTGTAAGAACAGTTAATCCAAAGGCATTGAAATCCATAATCGACAAGTACATAAAAAAGTGAGGAGGAATTCTCATGCCAGAGAAATTAATAATTGAGCTTTCAAAAGAGGGTAGAAAGGGGTATTCTCTCCCTGAACTTGATGTGGAGAGAAAGGGAGAGTTGCCGGAGAAACTGCTTCGAAAAACACCCCCTGAGTTACCTGAGGTTTCGGAAAACGAGGTAGTCCGGCACTTCGTGAGACTCTCAGGTATGAATTACAATGTGGACCGGGGCTTTTATCCACTTGGATCGTGCACCATGAAGTACAATCCCAAGATCAACGAGAAACTTGCCCGTCTCGAGGGTTTTCTGAACATTCATCCTCTCCAGCCTGCCTCTACCGTTCAGGGTGCACTGAAGCTTATGAAGACACTGGAAAACCTGCTTGCCAGAATCTCAGGTTTTGATGCCATAAGCCTTCAGCCTGCCGCCGGTGCCCATGGAGAGCTAACGAGTATGATGATAGTAAGAAGGTACCACGAAAAGCAGGGCAATCCGAGAAAGTATGTTCTTATCCCGGATTCAGCCCACGGCACTAATCCCGCCTCCGTGACGATTTCAGGTTACATCGCAAAGCAGATAAAATCCAACGAGTACGGCAGGGTTGACCTTGAAGACCTGAAGGCGAATCTCAGTGAAGAAGTCGCCGCTTTCATGGTCACGAATCCCAACACCTTAGGTCTTTTCGAGACGGACATTATTGAAATTTCAAAAATGGTTCACGATGTAGGTGGTCTCATGTACATGGATGGTGCAAACCTGAATGCCCTTGTGGGATACATCAGGCCCGGTGACCTCGGTTTTGATGTCATGCATTTTAATTTACACAAAACATTTTCAACACCACACGGCGGTGGCGGACCCGGATCTGGACCGGTGGGTGTTAAAAAATTCCTCGAGCCGTTCCTCCCCGTTCCCAGGGTTGTGGAAAAGGACGGAAAATTCGAACTTTCCTACGATTTCCCCGATTCCATCGGTAAGGTTCACTTCTTCTACGGCAATTTCAATGTATTCATCAGAGCCCTCACCTACATCCTGATGATGGGTGAAGAGGGACTCAAGAAAGTTGCAGAGAACGCCGTTATTAACGCAAATTACCTGAAAACCCTGCTTGAGAAAGAGTACACTCTACCTTACGGAGGTTTCTGCATGCACGAATTCGTCCTTTCCGGTAAATTTTTAAGAAAATACAGGGTCAAGACACTTGATGTTGCAAAGAGGCTTCTTGACTACGGTTTCCACGCACCGACCATATATTTCCCCCTTATCGTTTCAGAAGCCCTGATGATAGAGCCAACGGAGACGGAAAGCCGGGAAACGCTGGATAAATTTGCGGAGACACTGGTGAAGATCAAAAAAGAAGCAATGGAGAATCCGGACCTGCTTCATTCAGCCCCCCACAACACACCTGTCAGGAGATTGAACGAGGCAAAGGCGGCAAGAGAACTTAAAGTGAGGTGGTAGGATGAAGAACAGATTATTCAGATTGTTGCTGTGGTTGACACTTCCCATGGTGATTCTTGCGCTTTACGGTGCTTTCATCTACGCACCGAGGGCGAAGTGGCCCGGCGCACACGGCGTGATCCTCGGTGAAATTCAAAGAATTTTTTACTTCCATGTACCTCTTGCCTGGGTAATGATGATCGCCTTTGGAGTGACTTTTGTTTTCAGTATCCTTTTTCTCGTAAAGAAGAGGCTCTGGTATGACATCGTTGCAAGTGCATCAGCTGAGATAGGAATAGTTTTTGCCACACTTGCGATTCTCACAGGTTCCATGTGGGCAAAACCTGCGTGGGGCACATACTGGACCTGGGACCCAAGGCTCACCACGATGCTGCTCCTGTGGTTCATATTTGTCGGATACTTCATTCTTCGAGAATTCGTTGAAGAGGATGAAAAGAGGGCAAGGCTTTCTTCCGTAATAGCGATAATTGGGTTTCTCGATGTGCCACTCGTCTTTATCTCTGTGAGACTGTGGAGATCCTTACATCCCGTGGTGATAGAGGCCTCGAAGAAGAGTTTCTCAATAGCCCCCAGAATGCTTTATGCCCTGCTCTTTTCGCTTCTTACTTTTACTATAATTTATGCGGTTTTGCTGCATATTCGTGTACATCTGGGTGAGGTTGAGCTTAAAATAAAAATACTCAGAAGAAAAGAGGAGATTTGATCATGGCAAGGATCAGGAGGATACACGCAAGGGAGGTCCTGGATTCACGAGGTAATCCTACGATCCAGGTCGATTGCTGGCTTGAGGACGGTTCCTTTGGTAGAGCCACGGTTCCTTCAGGAGCCTCTACCGGCACCCACGAGGCACTTGAGCTACGGGATGGGGACAAAAACCGATACGGTGGCAGGGGTGTTTTGAAGGCGGTTGCAAATGTCAACGAAAAGATTGCGCCTGAACTCGAGGGTAAAGAGGCATCAAGCCAGGCAGAGATTGATGTATTTCTCATAGGTCTTGATGGAACTGAGAACAAATCCCGGCTCGGGGCAAATGCTATCCTTGGCGTATCCATGGCAATTTTAAAGGCGTCAGCCGCATCAGCCGGACTCCCACTTTACAGATACATCGGAGGTGCAAATGCCAAGGTTATGCCCGTACCATTCATGAATGTTATCAACGGTGGTGTCCACGCAGATAACAACCTGGATATTCAGGAATTTATGCTCGTTCCGCTGGGCGCACCTGACTTTCGTGAGGCCCTGAGGTATGGAGCCGAGACTTTCCATACATTGAAAAAAATCCTTAAAACTCGTGGTGACTTCACGGGTGTCGGGGATGAGGGTGGATTT
>JALSOY010000133.1 GCA_026986235.1 Caldifarciminota bacterium | reverse complement strand
CCCGGTGGTGTGGGTTATGACATTAACTGTGGAGTCAGGATCATCAGAAGCGATATAACCCTTGAAGACATGAAACCAAGACTCGAAAAAGTTCTCCAGGCAATATACGACAATGTTCCGGCCGGGGTGGGTGAAGGCGGTAAAATAAGGGTTTCCAACAGGGAACTTGAGGAAGTGATGGTCAAGGGAGCAAGATGGGTTGTCGAAAAAGGCTACGGATTTAAGGACGATCTCCAGAGAATAGAAGAAGGTGGGGAGATGAAAGGAGCCGATCCTTCAAAGGTGTCACCAAGAGCAAGGGAGCGTGGCAGACCACAGCTGGGTTCCCTTGGAGCGGGAAACCACTTCCTCGAAATACAGGTGGTGGAGGAGATATACGACGAAAAAGTTGCTGAAGTCTTTGGACTCAGACGCGGTTACATTACTTTTATGATTCATACGGGCTCGAGAGGGTTTGGCCACCAGATCTGTGACGACTATGTTAAAACCCTTGGCAGGGCCATGAACAAATACGGAATAAAGGTACCAGATCGTCAGCTTGCCTGCGTCCCATTTAAGTCGGAAGAGGGACAGTCTTACTTCGGAGCAATGGTCTCAGCGGCAAACTATGCCTGGGCCAACAGGCAGTTTATCACCCACTGGGTGAGAGAGAGTGTGTCGAAAGTGTTCGGTAAAAGCGCAGAGTCACTGGGCCTCTACCTCGTTTACGATGTTGCACACAACATTGCGAAGGTAGAAGAGCACATTGTTGATGGTAAAAGGATGAAACTCGTCGTCCACAGAAAGGGTGCCACGAGAGCATTTGCAGCGGGGAGACCGGAAGTCCCGGAAGTTTACAGGAAGGTTGGCCAGCCGGTTTTGATACCCGGTGACATGGGGACCGCCTCCTATGTCCTCGTAGGCACGGAAAGGGCCATGAGGGAAACTTTTGGCTCAACCTGTCATGGTGCAGGCAGGGTCCTCTCAAGGGCACAGGCCAAAAGAAAACTGTGGAACAGGCCACTCGAAGAGGAGCTCAGGAGTAAAGGGATACTGGTTAAGGCCCATTCAAGGAGAGTACTGGTTGAAGAGGCCCCTGAAGCTTACAAAGATGTAGATATCGTCGTTGAAACGGTTCACCGTGCAGGAATATCCCGAAAAGTTGCACGCATGAGACCCCTTGGCGTGGTTAAAGGATAAAAATCTTTCAGGAGGGGGTAATTCACTCATAAATTAAAAGGGATTACAGGTAAAAATAACGGAGGTACTCCCATTTTCAATGTAGTGTTTGAAACTATTTCTCTAAAATAAGGCCATATGTGAAGTCTTGAACTCGTCTTGGCGTATTCCTCATAAAACTCAAAAGGGGCATCAGTTACACTGGTAATGTACTCCAATTCGTATGTAACTTTCATCTTTAAAGGGATCTTTTTGCCGGATCTTACTCTCAAAACCATTGTGATTTGAACATAAAACCTGTCACCTGATAGTTTTACTTCTTCTTTCAGCTCAACAGAGACAGCGGGAGATTTTATCTCTCTGGTTTTTAGTTCAGAATTCAATTGCAAAAGATAGACATTGTTTAAGAAAGTGTTAACTACAAATTCGTCATATTCTTCCTTTGGTATTTCCACTACTATGCACTCCTGGCTATCTTTACTTTTTCCTTACCCAGATTAACCTCTTCTACAGCTTCTCCACCTAATTTAAAAGGTTTAAAATTCCATAAAAAACCCTTCTCAATCTCGACCATCCTCTTTTCAATTGATGTAACCTTTTGGCCTTCTAAGGATTTAGACAACAAACTCACAATAAGGGTGTTTAAACTAACACCTTCATCTTCAGCCATTTCAGCGAGCTTTTCATGAAGAGACACGGGTAACCTGAGAAGGAATCGCCCGGAGTACTTCCTTTCACTAATTGGTTCTGGAATCTTTTTCCCTCTTTCCAGAGCCGTGGTTATCCACATTTCCATTGCATCTTTTATCATATCCAAAGCCTCTTCGGCCGTATCCCCATAGGAAACACAACCGGGAAGCTCTTTAACCCACACCACATAACCACCGTCTGAATCCCTGACCATTTCTATCCGATATGGTTTCTCGAGATATTTTTCAACCCGTTTTTGTAAATCATTTTTTGTTCCTCTCATACCATTCCTCCAGGTGTAAGTATTTTGCTATCATCTTTAAGTACTCCTTCTTAACTTTCCTCCCTTTAATAGTGGGCACCGTAATTTGATCCGTTTCATAATGAACATCCTTCCTGGGTTTCACCAGGATAAATATGTTATGACTCCCTCTCGTTCCCTCCTTTTTCCTAAAACCAAAGAATTCCAATATTTTCTCAAGATCTTTAAAACTAAAATCAGGCGGAAATCTCAGTAATTTCTCAATCCTCTTTAAATCCTTACCGCCCACCCAATCATACTCCGTAGAAAATTATATCACATGTGATATCAAAATTCCAGTCACACATTGACAGCTCCTTCTGCTCGATAGAGGACCCTTAAATGTGTCCTTTCCTTACCTACAGCAAGTTCCCCTGTAGCTCCTACAGGAATAGAAACAAAGTGAGCACCGTGACCGAATGGGAAACCATAAACAACAGGGATACCAAGATCGCCGGTCCTCTCCGTCAGTACAAAAAGAAGATCGCTTAAATCAAAATCCCCAACAAATTCCCCAAACACGATACCGGACGCCCTATCAAACACCCCTGCGAGCCTAAGCTGGGTGAGCATCCTGTCAATCCTGTAAAGTGGTTCGTCAACCTCTTCAATAAAAAGTAACTTTCCTGTGAAATCAGGCTCGTAGGGAGTTCCGAGCAAAGAATTTATTAGAGAAAGGCAACCGCCAAGGAGTGTTCCCCTACCACTGCCAGGGGTTATTACATGTAACTGTAAAGGATTGGGGGCAATTACATAATCCTCAATCTTTATGGCTTTCAAAAAGTACTCAATTGATAGTTCATCCCTCTTCGAAAAGAGAGATGCCACCATGGGACCTTCAAAGGTAATAAGTCCGGTTTTTTCGGCTATGGGAACCAGGAGAGATGTCAGGTCACTGAATCCCATGATTATCTTTGGATTCGTGTAGAATTTCTCAAAATCCAGTAGCGGAAGGAGTCTGAGGGTACCGTAACCGCCCCGGGCGGCAATTATCGCTCTGATATCCTCTCTTTCCACGAACTCCATGAGATCACTCAACCTTTCCTCATCGCTACCGGCAAGATAGAGCCTGGATTTAAAAATGTTTTTCCCCAGTTCAACCTGAAAGCCCAGACTTTCGAGCACCTCAACCCCCCTCGTGAGTTTTTCCCTGTCTGGAATGGGGCTCGCCGGTGCAATGACTCCTATCCTGTCTCCCTTTTTAAGTGGTGGAGGCAGTATCATCTACCTTCCTCCTGTAAGAAAATGCATAATACATTCCAGATAGGACGAAAAAGCCCACTGTGGAATAGATGAGAGGCTCCACATACGGTCTCAGGTTTAGAATGTAGGCAAATGTCAGCAGGAAAAATGAAATTCCGGCCATTTTGCCGAGAAAGTTGGATCTGGCAACGAACCTGTATTTACGGAGGAGGAGCCATCCCACAACAATAGCTCCCAATTCCCTGAAAATAATTATCCCGAACGCCCAGGCAGGGAAATTCCATTTAACATACAGGATCAGCACGATGGATATAACGAGTATTTTGTCTATGAGATGGTCAAGTAACTGGCCAATTCTCGTGACCCTCCCTGTCTTTCTTGCAATGTAACCGTCCAGTACATCTGAAAGTCCAGCGAGTGTAAGGAGGGCAAGAAACTGCTTTATCCTCAACTGCCACAGACTGATGAGTACAAAGGGAGCAAGAACCAGTCGGAAAAGAGTTATGAGGTTTTGCGTTTCAAAAATTCTGTTTAATTCAAGTGTTTCCGCCCAGCTACCCGTTTCTGTTTTTAAGTCTGTCACCAAAAGTTACCTCCAGCACCTGATCCACATGCTCCACGAAGTGGAATTCAAGTTCTTTTTTTACATAATCAGGCACTTCTGTGAGATCCTTTTCGTTCCACCTGGGAAGTATTACCCTTTTAATCCCGGCCCTGTTGGCGGCTATAACTTTCTCTTTTATTCCACCAACAGGCAGAACCTTACCTCTCAGAGTGATCTCTCCTGTCATTGCCAGTTCCGTATCCACCGGTACTTCCGATAGAGCCGAAACGAGTGCTGTAAAAATTGCAACTCCTGCTGACGGTCCGTCTTTTGGAATCGCACCTTCGGGAACATGAATGTGGATGTCAAACTTTTCGTAAAACCTGGGGTCAATACCAAGTCCTTCAGCCTTTGAACGAACGAGGGACAGTGCTGCCTCGGCAGACTCTTTCATCACATCTCCCAGCTGACCCGTAAGTATGAGATTTTTACCCCCGGGCATCTTGAGGGCTTCAATAAACAGAATGTCTCCACCGGTTGGCGTCCACGCCAGTCCTGTTACCACTCCAGGCTCCCCCTTTCTCTCTTTTACCTCGGAGAAATAAAGTGGTGGACCGAGAAACTTTTCAACCTTTGAAGGGGTTATAACGATCTTACTACTTTTCAATCTACCTTCTGCCACCAGAGTCGCAATTTTCCTCATCACTCCACCAATCTTTCTCTCAAGATTTCTGACTCCTGCCTCTCGTGTGTACTCACGGATGATTTTCATTATCGCCTTCTTCTGAAAGATAATGTCGTAATCCAATAGTCCGTTTTCCTCCTTCTGCCTCGGTATCAGATAATTTTCGGCAATTTTTAGCTTTTCAAGGTCAACATACCCGGGAATTTCTATGATCTCCATCCTATCAAGGAGCGGAGCCGGTATCGTTGCCGTAACATTGGCCGTGGTGATGAAAAGCACTTTCGACAGGTCAAACGGAACCTCAAGGTAATGATCGCTGAACGCATAGTTTTGCTCCGGATCGAGCACCTCCAGCAACGCAGAGGCGGGATCACCACGAAAATCTGCTCCAATTTTGTCGATCTCATCGAGCATGAACACGGGATTCTTTGACCCTGCCTGCTTTATGCCCTGTATGATCCGACCAGGTAGTGCTCCCACATAGGTCCTCCTGTGTCCTCTGATCTCCGCCTCGTCTCTTATACCGCCGAGGGAAATTCTCACGAACTTTCTGCCAAGAGCCCTCGCTATGGACTTACCGAGTGAGGTCTTACCCACACCAGGTGGCCCGACGAAGCAGAGAATCGGCCCCTTTGTGTCAGCTTTTAACTTTCTAACTGCAAGAAATTCTATGATCCTGTCCTTGACCTTCTCCAGGTCAAAATGATCTTCATCAAGGATCTTTCTTGCCCTCCTCAGATCAAGGTTATCTTCTGTCTCCACACTCCATGGTAGCTCAATAAGCCAGTCAAGGTAGTTCCTTACCACTGTGTACTCAGGTGAGCCAACCATCATTCGTGAGAGTTTATCAAGTTCCTTAAGAGCCACCTCTTTGACATTCTCCGGCATCCCGGCCTTCTCGATCTTTTCTCTGAGTTCGTTGATCTCTCTCTGCTTCTCGTCCAGCATTCCAAGTTCTTTCTGTATCGCCTTGAGCTGCTCCCTCAGGATGTATTCACGCTGACCTTTATCCACCTCCTGTTTCACCTTCTCCTGGATCTCCGCTGACAACCTGGCAACTTCAAGCTCCTTATTCAGGAGAGGGAGCAGTTTCTTCAGCCTCTCTTCCGGGTCCACCGCCTCCAGTATCGCCTCTTTATCCTCAACCGGGAAGTTCATGTAAGAGGCGATAAAATCTGCAAGTTTGCCGGGATCCTTTATGTTAAGAGCCATTACCGCAAATTCGTCGGGAAGGTAGGGAGAGAACTTTACGATCTCCTGGAACATCTTCAGGACATTATTCTTCAGAGCCTGGATTTCCACCGTATCCTTCTCTATTTCCTGCACCTCCTCGATCCTGGCAACGAGGTACGGTTCGGTCTGCACATACTGAACTATACGAATTCTCTTGAGACCCTGGACCATGACTCTCATTGCACCATCAGGTGTACGGATCATCCTCAACACCAGAGCAGCTGTACCGAAGGAATAGAGGTCCTGAGGCCCCGGATTCTCCACACCTTCGTCTTTCTGCGCCACTGCAGCAATGAGTCTGTCCTTACCCAGTGCATCGTCTATCAGCTTCTGCGACCTTTCGTTGGTCAACACAAGAGGTGCCATCAAGTTTGGATAAAGCACCCCGCCTTTAATGGGTAAAACCGGAAGGATATCCGGAATTTTTATACCGGAATCGGCTATCAAAGGATTCTGCTCCATCTTATTCTCCTCTCTCTATTTCGATTTCTCTGAACTTATAAACCCTTTTTGGAACATCTATGGTCAGAAGCCCGTCCTTCAATCTGGACTCTATTTTTTCAACATCTATCTCTTTACCGATAAAAATCTTCCTCTCAAAGGGGCCGTAAGATACTTCAAGAACATGGAATTTACGCTCATTCTCACTGCACTGATCTCTTCTCACACCGAAGATTCTGAGCACCCCGTCGCTGTATTCCACACGGATATCCTGCTTTTCCACACCGGGAAGAGCAACCTGTACGACGAACTTCTCCTCTGTTTCAAACACATTTACCGGGGGCTTGTGAATCTCTGCAAGCTCCAGCCGTGGCTTGTACTCCACGACAAATCTCCAGATCTCATCAAATTCTTTCCAATCAATCATTTATCTCAACCCCCTTGGAATTAGTTCCAAGTTTTTGATAAAGGGACAGAACAACGAGATTAATGGCTACATTGTTGAATCCCCCCTCTGGGATAATGATATCTGCATACTTTTTGGTCGCCTCAACAAATTCAAGATGCATGGGCCGGACAGTTGTTAAATACTGGTCAATCACGGAATCCATGTCTCTACCCCTTTCCCTGATGTCCCTCTTAAGCCTCCTGATAAACCTTATGTCATCAGGTGTGTCGACATATATTTTAATGTCCATGAGGGCTCTGATTTCAGGGTCGTATAGGGCAAGAATTCCCTCGAGAATTATAATCCTTCCAGGCTCCACCCTCACCGTTTCCTTTCTTCTCAAATGAAGTACATAATCGTAGATGGGCATCTCAACGGGTATCCCGTTTTTCAGATTGATAAGGTGGGTCTTTAAGAGGTCGTTGTCAAATGCATCAGGATGGTCGTAGTTGAGTTTCTTCCTCTCCTCGAAATCAAGGTCACTCCTGTCCCTGTAGTAAGCATCCTGAGGGATAATTGTGACATTATCTGCTCCCATTTCCTGTTCGATTCTGCGGGCAACCGTGGTCTTTCCCGAGCCAGTCCCTCCGGCTATTCCAAGGAGAATCCTCTTCATTTTTGCTCTTCCACTATCTCCTCAACACCCTCTTCTTTGCCATCTTCACTGATTCCGAGGAGTTTATCAAGCTCGACACCCGTTAATGTTTCCTTCTCCAGCAGGGTTTCCGCCACACGATGCAGCTTATCGATGTTTTTCGTTAAAATATCCCTCGCCGTCTCTTCTGCCTCGTAAACGAACCTTTTTATTTCTTCGTCTATCATTACGGCAGTTTCCTCTGAATAGTTCTTCTTCATGGCGAGTTCTCTACCTATAAAAACCTCCTGTTCGGCCTTTCCAAAGGTTACAGGACCGAGTTTTTCAGACATACCCCATTCGCAGACCATTTTTCTCGCAAGTTCAGTGGCCCTTTCGAGGTCATTACCTGCACCTGTAGTAAGCTCGTTGAAAACAAGCTGTTCAGCCACCCTGCCCCCCATCAAGATGACGAGCTGGTTTTTCAGATAATTTTTTGAATAAATGTGTCTATCGTCAAGGGGAAGCTGCTGGGTTACCCCGAGGGCCCTTCCTCTGGGGATTATCGTCACCTTGTGAACGGGGTCGGTACCGGGTAACATCCTGGTAACGATGGCGTGTCCTGCCTCGTGATAGGCTATTTTACGCCGTTCCTCTTCTGAGAGGACGAGACTCTTCCTCGCAGCTCCCATGAGAACCTTGTCTTTTGCTTCTTCAAAATCATCCATCGTAACCTTTGAATGACCTCTCCTTGCTGCAATAAGCGCCGCCTCATTCACGAGATTCGCAAGATCAGCTCCGGAAAACCCTGGCGTACCTCGTGCGATGGTGGCAAGATCCACATCCCCGGCAAGCGGGACCTTTCTCGTGTGTATTTTGAGAATCTCTTCCCTCCCTTTAACATCCGGTCTATCAACGACGATCTGGCGGTCAAATCTACCGGGTCTCAAAAGTGCAGGATCGAGTATGTCGGGCCTGTTGGTCGCAGCCATCACCACAATTCCTTCGGATGTGTCAAAACCGTCCATCTCCACGAGTAGTTGATTCAGGGTCTGCTCCCTCTCATCATGCCCGCCTCCGAGACCGGCTCCTCTGAGGCGACCAACGGCGTCTATCTCGTCAATAAACACGATACAAGGAGCGTGCTGCTTGGCCTGCTCAAAAAGATCCCTCACCCTCGCAGCTCCCACACCAACGAAAAGTTCAACGAAATCCGAGCCAGAGATGGAGAGAAAGGGAACTCCAGCCTCCCCTGCAACGGCCTTGGCAAGGAGTGTCTTCCCGGTCCCGGGAGGCCCGACGAGCAGGACACCTTTGGGTATCCTTGCTCCCAACCTTTTAAACTTCTCAGGGTACCTCAAAAACTCTATGACCTCTTTCAAATCCTCCTTTGCCTCATCGACACCAGCTACATCGTTAAAAGTTACCTTGGGCCTGTCTTCACTGAGAATCTTTACACGACTCTTCCCAAACTTGAAGGCTTCCCGGGGACCTCCACCAAACTGCCTCGAAATAAACCACCAGAAGATAAAAAACAGGACGATCCAGGGTAAATAGCTCAGCAGCACATCCCTCCATACCTGCCTGGGCTTTGCCTTTACCTCTACACCAGCCTCCGCAAGCTTCCTTACGAGATCAGGATCCTCGTACGGAATGTGAGTTATAAAATTCACCTCATCACCAGTACTGGTTTTAACAGGATTTTTAAACTTTCCTCTGATCTCCTTTTCCACAATCGTTACTTTTTCAATGTTACCCTTTTGAAGCTCATTCAAAAATTCTGAATAGCTAATTTCCACCCTTGAATAGTGACCACTTCCTATGAGCTGAATGGCAACGAGTGCCGTAAGAATAATAAACAACCATAAAAAGGTCGTTCTCATTAAGGGATTCGGGGCAGGTCTTTTGTTATTCTTCATATATTTTTCACCTCTTCGGGAGTAAGTTCTCGAATGTATTTTAATTGCCTGTATTTCTCTGCAAAATCAAGCCCATAACCAACAAGGAATAGATCCGGTACCTCAAATCCCACATAATCAACGGGAACATCAACCTGTCTCCTCTCCTTCTTATCGAGTAAAGCACAGATTCTCAAACTTGCAGGCTTTCTCGTTTTTAAAAGATCATACAGGTATCTCAAAGTCAATCCCGTATCGACGATGTCCTCAACTATAACCACATCCCTGCCTTCCACGCTTTCGGATAGATCTTTCAAAATCTTCACTTCTCCACTCGTTTCCGTGGCTTTACCGTAGGACGAAACGGCGAGAAAGTCCACTTCCGCATCTACAGAAAGTTCTCTTATTAAATCTGCAAGAAAGATAAAGGCACCCTTGAGAATACCCACAAGTAAAGGCTGTTTTCCCTCATAATCCTTCGAAATCTGATCAGCCAGCTCCTTTACCCTTTTTTTTATATCCTCTTCAGATATCAAAAATCCACCCTCTTTCTTCGTCAACTTTCACTACCTCCAGTTTGACATATTTGCGAGAATGTTTAAAACGGTGTTTATAAACTAACGGAACCCAGAGAATTTTTCCACCTCGTCTTATTACAGGCCAGAGGTCCCGTCTCCAGGAGGGAATTTTTCTCTCAATAAACATCTCCTTCAACTTTTTAAAACCCACACTCTCTACCCTGTCACCGGGTCTCCTGGGACCCACCTCAAATTCACCTGTTTCATGCCAGTAAAATACAAATGGGGCCTCTATCTCTTCAGCATCCCCGGTTATCTGAGAAACTATCCTGAAATTTGGATACCGAAATTCCACCTCGCAGGGAGGAGAAAATCTGAAAGTCCCGATTCTCTTCAGTTGGCCACGAATAATGGCGAGATCTCCGTAAGATTTTATCAGCTCTCCCCCCTCCATACTCAATCTCCCCTGCCCTTTGCTTATCAGATTCACAGCTTCCTCAGTGTGAAAAAAATCAAGGTTGAGAAATAATTTAAAAAACCAGTAAAGCTCAGCCCTATGATAATTTTTCAGACTACCTGTGTCAAGCACAATCAGGTCCTCTCCGAGACTGAGTTTAAACGACTTTTCCCTGATGTATTCATACCTTTTTTCAAAAAATTCCTTCTCAACCCGAAAAATCTCGGAAGTGGCGGCGATCGAACTTTCGAATCCCGGGAATCTCTTTCTTATAGCCGGGACTATAACATGACGGATGTAGTTTCTTGCGTAATCGAGACTCTGGTTTGTACTGTCCATCACATAAGGGATGCCACACTGATCCAGAAAGTCAAATATTTCTTCTCTCGTAAAAGTGATAATGGGACGAATGATTACACCTCTCGATGGAGGAATTCCTGCAAGTCCAGATGGTCCTGCCCCCCTGAAAAGATTGAAGAGTACGGTCTCCACGGAATCAGACAGGGTATGGGCAGTGGCTATTTTATTACCTCCCCATCTGTCCAATGTTTCTTCAAGAAATCTGTAACGAACAATCCTTGCGGCTTCCTCCACGGAGAGCTTATTTTCTTCAGCATACAGGGCTACATCTTCCCGGGCAGAAAAGAAAGGGATTCCAAGATTTTCTGCAAAGTCTTTTGAAAACTCAAGATCCCGATCAGCCTCAACTTTCCTGATGCCGTGATGGAGGTGTGCAGCAGCAAGAGATAGTTTCAAAATACTCCGTGATTCAAACAACATCCTGAGGAGGAAGACGGAATCCGGTCCTCCCGAGAAGGCGACCAGGATCCGATCCCCGGGATTTATAAGGTTATACTTCCTTACGGTTTTTAAAAATTTTTCCAGATGGGGTTTAAGGTTACAGGACATTTCAGTGGAAACTCAGGATTTCACTCCTTTCTTTACCGACTGAGACAAAAGACACCTTCACACCAAGAAAATCCTCGATAAATTCAATATAAGCCCTTGCTTCTGGGGGAAGATCCTCCTTCTTTCTACTACCACCTGTTCTGTCCCATCCCGGTAGTGTCTCGTACACAGGTTCAACCCCCTCGAGGCTTATGGGCATATCTTTCACGATAGATCCGTCAGGCAGCCTGTAAGAAGTGGCCACCATGACTTCTGGAAGGCCATCCAGCACATCCAGCTTGGTAATCACTATTTCTGTGACACCGTTGATCATCACCGAGTATTTGAGCATAACAAGGTCGAGCCACCCACACCTTCTCGGTCTCCCCGTGGTCGCTCCATACTCCCCTCCCCTTTCCCTTAAATGGTTTCCGAGATCGTCTTTCAGTTCCGTGGGAAAAGGTCCCTTACCAACCCTTGTGGTATAGGCCTTCGAAATTCCGATTATGCGACTGATACTGGTGGGAGGGATACCGGTACCTATGGTTGCTCCTCCGGAAATGGTATGAGAAGAGGTCACATAGGGATAGGTGCCAAAAGAAACATCCAGAAATGTTCCCTGTGCACCTTCGAGAAGAATTCTCCTGCCGTCAGCAATGCCTTTATTCAACAGGAGAGCGACATCACCTATAAAACCCTCCAGTTTTTTGCCCCAGTTTTCGAGAAGATCAAGAATGTAATCAAGAGAATACTCCCTGCTACCGCCAGAGATTTTTAAAAGGTGGTTATTGTAAAATAGAGCCTTCTCGATCCTGTCTCTGGCTCGTTCAATATCCAGCAGATCCATCATTCTGAGGCCAATTCTCCAGTACTTATCCCTGTATGTGGGGCCAATTCCCCGTCTGGTTGTGCCAATTCCCTTTCCTTTTATCTCTTCAAGGCTATCCTCGTCTTTGTGGTAGGGCAGAGTTATGTGTGCCCGAGCGTCTATGAGAAGTCTTCCCTCGACACTTCCCGTTTTTTCTCTGATAAGGTCA